>NZ_JAMYUI010000015.1:0-194262 GCF_040322895.1 Mesorhizobium sp. M0088 | reverse complement strand
GGCATGCATCGTGAGATACTCGGCGATGAGGCGCCGCATTGCGGCATCATCGTCAATGACAAGAACATGTTTCAACGGCACACCTTCAATCTTGAATCCCCTTGTCTAAACCTGTTGCCGAGCAACCCTGGGGCACCGACCCAGAACAGCTGCTCCTTGATACCACTCGCCGTTGCGTGCGGCCAATGTGAGGCCGTGCTCGTCCTGTTCTTTTCATCCCCAGCGAATTGACCGCACCAAGGCAGCCCGTGGCCACCAGACAGGTCCAAGCGCCGACATGACCCTGCCGTGTGGTCCTTCGCTTTTTCGCTTCGAGCTCCCCCGTTGGTGCAGGCCTGCCAATATCACTCAAGTTCGACCTCATGGATGCCAAGTTTCCTGCTATGCCCTTGCATCCTGGTCATCCTGGAGTTTGCGGACCTGGATCATCTCGATATCCTCCGGCTCGTGGATCCAGCTCGGACATGGTTGAGCAGCGCGGCGTTTGGCTTGATCGGAGAGGCGGTCGGCGGAAGAAGACCGTGATTCGCTGCAGCGGCCTTGTGCAAAATAGTGTGTCTCCTGCCAAGCCGGCTTCGTCCAAGGTGGCCGGCGGCCTCAAATGCTGTTCGGCGACCGGCAGGTCGCCGGTTGCGGTGAACGTCCGGGCTAACATTTCTCAGTTACTGCAACTCCTCCATCTTGAGCGTGTCACTATGCTTGTCCATTGCGCCGTCGGACTCCGTCAATGACGTGCGGTTATCTGCCGATGGGACTGTGCATGATCCACCCTTTGGCGGCGGCGGCCGAACAGCTGAACGAGGCTCGCACCAGGATGGGCTGCGCCGCCACGTCTTCCCAGTTGACCCTCGCCGCCGCGGATTTGCGCCCTCGAGCCAGCTTCGCGGACGAGCTCGCGTCTCAAGCAATGATCTGAGTGTGCAGGGCCGCGCATGGCTGCTCTTTAACGACCGGCAGCATACCGGCAAAGTTGGGCCGCTTTATCGCCTTAGTCGATTCCCCACGGTGATCCCGAGCCTGAACAAGCCCGCCAAGCTCCCCATTTTGTCCTTGGCTTGGCGCTGACAGAAGTACCATCCATGACGCCAAAGTCGCGGCCCACACTCCAGGAGCAACGGACGGCCGGGACGAGCAATCCTGTACAGGAGTCATTGTACCAAGATGCTCCGGATGTCGCTGGCTGATCGGGCCCGCGCCACTCACGCATGCGCAAGATGCTCACCCACGCTGATACGAACACGGTCTTTGCTTCAATTGAAACCGAAAAGCTGAACTTGAACATCACACAGTAACAAACCTCCCCGATAAGCGCGTGCCGGACAGGGCCAGAACCCGTCCGGCGGCTTGGAAAGGTAGGTGATAGGGAATGTTTATTGCAGCTTGGCCGCTGGCCATCGTCCTGATGACATCCATGTCACTCCCAGCCGAGCCCGCGCCACTTTCTCCGCGTGAGTTCCGCAGCCTGTCGCGCAAATGCGCCCCCTGGGTTGCGCCGTCCACCCTCGCCGCGATTGCCAAGATTGAAAGTGGCTTTGAAACGCTGGTGGCTCATGACAACACCACAGGTGAGCAGCTTCGCTGGATAGACCACCTGGAAGCCACGCGGGGCATCAAGGAACGCCTCGAAGCACAACATTCTGTCGATGTTGGATTGATGCAGATAAACAGCAAGAACTTTGCCGTGCTCAATCTCACGCCGGAAAGGGCTTTCGAGCCCTGCGCCTCGCTTTCGGCTGCCGCCCACCTGCTTGAAAGCCGGTATGCCGGCGGCACCACTGCTGTGGCACAGCAACTGGCGCTTCGCCGTGCCATCTCGGCCTATAACACGGGCGACGTCACGCATGGCTTCGCCAACGGTTATGTACGCAAGGTCGAGTCGGCCGCAAAGGACATCTCAAGTCTCCTTGAGAGAACGCTGGAGCCGACTGCTCGAGATGTGCCGCACCTTGAGGCACCCGGTCGGAAAGCCGTGCCGCCTCTGCTCCAGCAGAGCCAACAGGCCAATAGAAAGAAGCAGCCCAACCAAGATTCTTGGGACATCTGGGGCTCGTATCAGCCAGACCGCTCCGGGGCCGATCCCTCCGATCCGACAGGCAGCCAGGCTGCGAAAGCACGGGAACCCTCGAACCCGAACAAACTCGTATTCGATTGAAACATGGAGATGCAATGATGACGCCACTCAAGATACTTCGTGCGCTTAAAACGCGTGTTCCTTCGCCTTTTTTCATGCTGCGCATGGCGGCTGAATATGTACCGGCCGCTGCTGCAGGCGCGGCGTGGACGGTCTTCTACAGCGGGCCAGCCGCGGCTCAGGTGACCGGAGGGACGGATCCTGCCAAGATGGTCCAGAATATCTGCACGTTCATACTTGGGCCCTTTGGACAATCACTGGCCGTGCTCGGGCTCGTAGCCATCGGTATCTCTTGGATGTTCGGTCGTGCTTCACTTGGCCTGGTTGCGGGTGTCGTTGGAGGGATCGTCATCATGTTCGGGGCCAGCTTCCTGGGCAAGGCGCTCATAGGCGGTGGCTGATGAGCGACCGGTTGGAAGTGAGCACCCTCTATGTGGCGGCGACGCGCCCGGCACTGTTTCTGGGGGTGCCGCTGACGCTGGCCGGATTGCTCATGATGTTGGCTGGGCTTGTTATCATTATCCTTCAGAACCCGCTCTACGAAATCGTTCTCGCGCCACTCTGGTTCGGAGCACGGCTGGTTGTTGAGCGTGACTATAACGCGGCAAGCGTCGTGCTGCTCTATTTGCAGACGGCCGGCAGAAGCGTGGACGGGCCGGTCTGGGGAGGCGCAAGCGTCAGCGCCAATCCGATCAGAGTGCCGAAACGCGGAAGAGGAATGGTGTAATGTTCGGCGCCAGCGGCCGGACCGAGAGGTCTGGCGAGATCTACCTTCCGTATGTTGGTCACGTAAGCGATCAGGTTGTCCTTCTGGAAGACGGATCGATCATGGCCATGGCACATGTGAACGGTGTGCCCTTTGATTTGGAAGACGCTGAGATGCGCAACTCGCGCTGCCGCGCGTTCAACACTCTCTTGCGCAACATCGCCGATGACAATGTCTCGATATACGCTCATCTTGTGAGACACAACGATGTGCCGGCGCCGGCGCCGCGCCGGTTTCAAAGTGCATTCGCTGGCAGTCTGAGCGAGGCCTACGAGCGTCGTGTGCTGTCGGGAAAGCTCTTTCGCAACGATCACTTCCTCACTTTGATCGTGTCCCCCCGCACCGCAATCGGCAAGATCGGCTTGCGGATTGCCAAGTCCCGCAGACGGAATGAGCACGATCTAGCCACCCAAATGCGGAGCCTGGAAGACCTCTGGCACATCATTGCTGGCGCACTCGGCGGTTACGGTCTGCGCCGGTTGGGCATTCGTGAGAAAGGCAACGTGCTCTTCACGGAAATCGGCGAGGCGCTTCGGCTCATGATGACTTGCCGGTTTCTTCCGGTTCCGATGGTTACCGGCTCACTTGGCGCCTCGATCTACACTGACCAGGTCATCTGCGGGAAGCGGGCGCTTGAGATTCGAAGGCCCGGGGATAGCTCCGTCGGATCATTGTTTTCGTTCCGTGAATATCCGGCGACGACGCGGCCGGGCATGCTAAATTCCTTGCTGTCCGCCAACTTCCCGCTTGTCCTGAGCCAGAGCTTTTCCTTCCTCACTCGCCCGCAAGCTCATGCCAAACTAAGCCTTAAGTCCAGCCAGATGACGAGTGCCGGCGACAAGGCTCTCACCCAGATCAATGAACTTGCCGAGGCAGAGGACGCACTGGCAAGCAACGAATTCGTGATGGGTTCGCATCATCTGAGCCTGTGCGTCTATGCCGACAGCCTCAATAGCCTTGCAGATCGCGCAGCAAGTGCCCGCGCACGGCTGGCCGACGCGGGCGCCGTTATCGTCCAAGAGGGCATCGGCATGGAGGCCGCATATTGGTCCCAACTTCCGGGGAACAACAGGTGGCGCACGCGCCCGGGGGCGATCACCTCACACAATTTTGCCGGGCTCGTCTCATTTGAGAACTTCCCAAGCGGTTCCAGTTCCGGCCACTGGGGCAATGCTGTTGCGCGCTTTCGCACAAACGGTGGAACTTCTTTCGACTACATCCCCCATGAGAATGACGTCGGCATGACGGCAATATTCGGGCCCGTTGGCAAAGGCAAGACGACGCTGATGACCTTTGTCCTCGCGATGCTTGAGCAAAGCTTGGTCGATCGCAATGGTGCGATCGTCTTCTTCGACAAGGATCGGGGTGGTGAACTGCTGGTGCGAGCCACGGGAGGGACATATCTTGCGTTGCGCAGAGGCGCTCCGAGCGGCTTGGCCCCTCTGCGTGGACTGGACAACACCTCCGCCTCTCGGGACTTTCTGCGCGAGTGGTTGATGGCCCTGATCGAGAGTGACGGCCGTGGTCCGATCTCGCCGGAGGAAAGCCGTCGGCTGGAACGCGGCATTGTTCGTCAGCTTTCGTTCGAACCCCCTATGCGCTCACTTGCGGGCCTGCGCGAGTTCCTATTGCACAGCCCCTCCGAGGGCGCAGGAGCACGGCTGCAGCGGTGGTGTAGAGGGGGGGCGCTTGGATGGGCCTTTGACGGCGACGTGGACGAAGTAAGGCTGGATGCCTCCATTACGGGCTTCGACATGACGCAGCTCCTGGAATATGAGGAGGTCTGTGCACCGGCCGCCGCATACCTTCTGCATCGAGTGGGCGCTATCGTCGATGGTCGTCGGTTCGTGATGAGCTGCGACGAATTTCGATTCTATCTACTCAACCCCCAATTCTCGGCCGTTATCGACAAGTTCTTGCTCACGGTCCGCAAAAACAACGGCATGTTGATACTCGCAACGCAGCAGCCTGAACACGTTCTGGAATCGCCTCTCGGAGCTAGTCTCGTTGCGCAATGTATGACGAAAATTTTCTACCCATCACCGACGGCGGACCGCTCTGCGTATGTCGATGGCTTGAAGTGCACTGCGCAGGAGTTCGAGGCAATCCGCCAGGGAATGGCAATCGGCAGCCGCAAGTTTTTGCTCAAGCGCGATAGCGGGAGTATTGTTTGCGAATTCGATCTTGGGCAGATGCGCGAGTACGTAGCCGTACTCTCGGGGCGGGCCAACACAGTGCGCTTTGCCGACCAGCTTCGCAACCAGCACGGAGACGCCCCAAGTGGGTGGCTCGACAAGTTCATGGCCCGGTACCATGAAGTTCAAGACTGACGGAGGAATATTCATGAAACTTGCCAAACTTGCAGTAACGACCCTTGCTGCTTCCCTTCTGCTTCACGGACAGGCCCGGTCGCAATGGATCGTCACCGACCCTGTAACAGAAACACAATCGACCTTAACAGCGATTTCCAATGCGGCGATCCTTGAGAGGTCAATCGAGACGCTCGCTACGACGATCGAAATGGTGACAATGCTAACCTCGTCATTCGCTGTCACGGGAGTGCTAAGCTCACTGAACCAAGGAAATCATTACCCGTCGAGCAATAAGCTGGAGGAGCAGATGTTTGATGCTCGGGCGCCAGCTTCGATTATCGCCCGTAACATTGCGGAGGACCCAAATCGGATAGTCACGGGCGACGATTCAGAAGCGAAACTGTTAAAGGGACAAATCGCTGGGGCCGCCAATGCCGCAGCTATTGCAGCCGACACTTTGGGCATGATGGACAAGCGCCTTAAGGATAACGCCGGCACGCTTGGTCAGCTTTCCCGCTCGGGAAATATTATGCAGGCCACCGTGACCAACGGTCTGGTCCTCAAGCAGATTCACGATGCGATGATCCAAAATGCCCAGGCCACGAGTCTGCTGACTATGGCCACTGCACAAGGGAGCCTTCACGCCGCTGAGGAGGCCGCCACGCAGCGTCGCGAACATCGGGACACCGCTCGCATTTTTGGCCCCCTCCCGTGAACGCTGAGTTCATCAGGCTCAGCTGCGCTGATCAGGGACACATCAGGCTCACGCCATGAATTTCAAAATTCCCGCGCCATTCACGACTATACACACGATCTTTCATGGGGCCTTCACGTCCGGGCTGCACAAAGTGCTTGAAAACGTCCAAGCGGCGGTCAGTGCGCCTCTGGTTGCGTGTGTCACGCTCTGGATAATAATCCAAGGCTGTCTGGTCATGCGTGGTCAAGTCGATGCGCGCGGGGGTATCTCGCGCGTAATCATGGTGTCGATTGTCGTCGCCCTTATCTTAGGGCAGGCCAACTATCAGCAGTACATTGAAGCGCTTTTCGACGAAACGATTCCGAGGTTGGCTCACGACATCAGTGGCAGCGACTTGCCCTTCATCGGAATCGCCCAGAAGCTCGACATCATGTTTGCTTCAAGCCAGTATGTCTTTCAGCTGATTGCTTCCGAAATTGGGCCTATGAACGGCCAGGACATACTTGCTTTCGAGGGAGCGCAATGGATTTTCTACGGCGCGCTGTGGACAGCGTTCGAGATCTACGATGCCGTTGGAATTCTGACGAAGGTGCTCTTGACGATCGGCCCCCTGGTCCTTGTAGGCTACCTTTTTGATCACACTCGAGACATAGCCACCAGATGGATCGGCCAACTGCTCTCGTACGGGCTGCTGCTTCTCCTCCTCAACATCGTTGCAACGATAGTAATCGCTGCCGAAGCAGTCTCGCTGGCAGCCATGCTTTTGATGATCAAATTCTCGGGCACGACAGCAGCCAAGATCATCGGGCTTTACGAGCTCGACATGCTTTTCCTAGCTGGTGACGCTCTGATCGTCGCGCTTCCGACGATCGCCAGCAGCATCGCCGGCGGCTCTTGGGGAGGTGCGAACCGACCTCTTAACAGCCTCAATCGCCACTTTGCCAAAACGGCGGGTGGTTAATCAATCGACAAGTTCGGTGCCAAAAACATGAAATATTGCCTACTTCTGTCAATCCTCGCTTTGGCCGCCTGCAAGACGAGCCATGGGCTTGCGACGTGCGCGGGTGCCCCATTCCAACTGAACGTGGGACAATGGGAAACCACCCCTGAGGATCTTCAGGTCGAATGCGCGGAAGAGCCAAAGTGAAATTTCCTGAACATGCCCTTCTGGTGGAGAGAGAAACGCTAGCCGCCCACTATAAGAAGGTGGAAGCGTTTCAAACGTCACGAGCGAAGTCTGCGCGGCGCCTGTCAAAGGCCCTGATCGCCTTTGCCGCAGCGGCGGTCCTAGGAAATGTTGCCCAGGCATTTACCATCGCTGCCATGGTCCCGTTGGCCAAGCTCGTACCTGTGTTCCTCTGGGTCCGGCCGGATGGGACCGTCGACAGCGAAGTGTCAGTGTCTCGACTGCCGGCAACCCAAGACCGAGCCGTCATAAATGCTTCGCTGTGGGAATATGTACGCCTGCGCGAGGGGTACACAGCAGATACAGCCCAATACGCCTATGACCTCGTATCCAGTTTCAGCGCGCCGACTGTGCGACAGCAATATCAAGATTTCTTCAACTATCCGAATCCCACCTCGCCGCAAGTCACGGTCGGCAAGCGCGGCAAGCTCGAGGTCGGGCATATTTCTTCAAACGACATCAGTCCGGACGTTCAACAGATCCGTTACAAACGTACGCTTGTTGTCGATGGGCAGATGCCGATAGTGACCACCTGGACAGCTACCATCCGCTACGAGCGCTTGACGGGTCTGCCTGGGCAATCGAGGCTCACCAATCCGGGAGGTCTACTCATCACTTCCTATCAAAGCTCGGAAGATAGCGTATCGAACCTGGGCTATGTGCAGCCATGACAAAAAGAGCGTTTCTCGCGCTGGTCTGTTCACTCTTCTTAACGATGGAAGCGTCCGCGGAAGACACACCACTTGCCGGCAAGCATGATGCGCGCATGCGCTACCTGGCTTACCGTCCTGACGAAGTGGTGCGCCTGTCTACCGCAGTGGGGGCAACGCTGGTTGTCACATTCGCGGCCAACGAGACAGTCGCAGCCGTGGCCGTTTCCAATAGCAAAGACCTGGCTGCGCTCCCGCGCGCCAACTATCTCTTTTTTAAGGCTAGCCGGATGCTCCCGCCGCAGCCGGTCATCGTGCTGGCCGAGAGTGAGTCCGGTACACGGAGATACGTCTTCAGTATTTCAACGAGAGCGATGCCAAAACTCGATGAGCAGCAACCTGACCTATACTACAGTGTGCAGTTCACCTATCCTGCTGATGAGGCTGCTGCTCGGAGAAAGGACGCAGAAAGGCGCTCGATTCTTGGTCAGGCCCGGGCGAAAGTGCTGCACGACGAGAGAGTTCAGGATTTGTTGAATCGGCCCGCCGCAACTACCAGTCCGGACGAAAGCAATTTTCACTACGTCGCAAAGGGCGATCGATCGCTGTCGCCGCTGCAAGTTTTCGATAATGGCTTTACCACCGTATTTGGCTTCGCAAGCAATTCCCGCATACCCTCTCTCTACATTATCAATCCCGACGGCAAGGAAGCCGCTGCCAATTACACGGTCAAAGGAGACTATGTTGAAGTATCCGCAGTCGCCCGGGAATGGCGTCTGAGAGATGGCAATACGGTCTTGTCCATTTTCAACAGGGCTTATGACCCTGTGGGACGAGCGCCAGGGACCGGTACAGTGACACCCGACGTGTGGCGCGTTTTGAAAGGCTCGGCCGATGAATGAAACCGGCCCACAGTCGGGACATGATGTCCATGCCTCCGGATCGATGGTCTCGGAGCCGGCCCGCCGGCATGTTTCGGGATTGCAGAAGTTGGCCGTCGCTGCTCTTGTTCTCATCTCATCTCTATCACTCATCTGGCTCGGAGGTCGTCCCAGCACACAAGACGAACCAACTCAGCCAAAACCTCCAATTGTCGCCGACGCCGAACCATTCCGCCCCGTGCCGATTGAGATTGCTCCCGAAGCTCCAGCAGCCGTACAGGCGGCGCAGGCAGGAGATCCTGCGCCATCCACGCCGACTTCAGCTGATCCGTCGCCGGAGGAAACACCAATTTTCGCCTACAGTGGCAGCAGTAAAATGCCCAACGACGGTCAGCGGAGCGAAGACAACCATAGGGATGCTCCCGCGACCTCGGATGAGATTTCAGACGCTGGCGATCTGTCGGCGCGATTGAAGCCAGATATACAGGAGCCAAGCCGGGCCACACTTTTGCCGCACCCTGATCTCGTGATTACTCAAGGAACGATCATCCCCTGCATTTTGCAAACGGCAGTCGACACAAATTTACCGGGTTATGTGAAGTGCGTCTTACCTAAAGACGTCCGCGGCGCCACCAACAACGTGGTGCTTTTGGATCGCGGGACGACCGTGATTGGCGAGATCCAGCGTGGTCTCCAACAGGGGGATGCGCGTGTCTTCGTGCTGTGGACGCGCATGGAAACGCCTGACCATGCCCTCGTTTCGCTAGCATCGCCGGGCGCTGACGAGCTCGGCCGCTCCGGAATGCCTGGCACGGTGGATAATCACTTCTGGCAGCGCTTTGGCGGAGCAATGCTCATGAGCGTCATTCAAGGCGCGTTTCAGGCCGCCGGTCAATACGCTGGCAGCTCAGGTGGAGGAAGCGGTATCAACAGCTTCCAGAGCAACGCCGGACAAGCCGTTGAGACGACCCTTAGAGCAACGATCAACGTTCCGCCAACTCTGAAGAAAAACCAGGGAGATGCTGTATCCATCTTTGTGGCTCGGGACCTCGATTTCTCAGATGTATACGATCTTAGAGCGACCGCCGTGGCGCCAGCCCCCCCCCAACATCGCCAACGCCGGAGAGACAACAATGCGACCGGAGGCTGACCCTCAATTGCGTTTGCTTCTCAACCCTGTTCTGAAATGGCTTGAGGAGCCAAGGACCGAAGAGGTCGCTATCAACCGGCCTGGGGAAGCCTTTGTCCGACAGGCCGGCGTTTTCACGAAACATCCGCTACCGCTATCTTATGACGATCTGGAGGACATCGCGATCCTCGCTGGAGCGCTGCGCAAGCAAGATGTCGGACCGCAAAGCCCCCTCTGTGCGACTGAGCTGCCGAACGGAGAGCGGCTGCAGATCTGTTTGCCGCCCGCTGTTCCCTCAGGAACAATAAGCCTGACGATACGGCGTCCCTCAAGTCGTGTGACCGAACTCAAGGAAGTTTCTTCTCGCTACGAATACTCGCGTTGGAATCAATGGCGGTCACGAAAGGAGCGCCAAGAGCGGCAGGACGAAACGATTCTTCAGCACTACGACCATGGTGACTTGGAGCAATTTTTGCGAGCGTGCGTTTGCGGGCGGCTCACGATGCTGCTTTGCGGACCTACTGGTAGCGGCAAAACGACAATGAGCAAGACTTTGATCAACGCTATACCCCCGCAAGAGAGGCTGATAAGTATCGAGGACACGCTCGAACTTGCAATCCCGCACGAGAATCATGTCCGGTTACTCTATCCGAAGGACCGAGCAGGCGTAGGTGCGGTGACAGCCGAGCAACTGTTGCAAGCCAGCTTGCGCATGCGCCCTGATCGAATATTGCTTGGCGAGATGCGCGATGATGCTGCTTGGGCCTACCTTAGCGAAGTCGTCTCCGGCCATGCGGGATCAATATCGACGATTCATGGGGCGGATCCGGTCCAAGGCTTTAAAAAGCTCTTTTCACTCGTCAAGAGCAGCCCGCAAGGAGCTGCTGTGGAAGACCACACGCTTCTTGACCTGCTGTCGGCTGCCATTGACGTCATTGTGCCGTTTCGTACCCACGGCGACGTGTATGAGGTGGGGGAGGTGTGGCTCGCCGCCGATGCCCGGCGACGCGGAGAGACAGTAGCCGATCTTCTCAATAAGCACTAAGGCTCGAGCACGTCGGGGATCGGTAAGTCGTTTGTGATATGATGGCGCAACTTGTTCAGATTCAACGTCACTTTGATTTGACCGAGGTTGATTATGGGAGGACGACTGGGCGTAGCCCTTCGGTCACAAGCCTGAACTCTTCGGCCGCCCTGTCGGCGCGGCAAGCTGCGGCACGATTCGACTGGGTGTATCGAGCGCGTCCGCTGAATTGCGCGGGCGACGCTCAGCGAGCTGGTGCCGATGCCTGCTTCAAAAGCGGCATCGACACCCGGCAGGTCGTACCCTTGATTTACCTAGCCGCGCTCAAATGAGCGTCTTCAAAGCCGCCGAACGTGGTTCGGAATGACCGGTTGGTAAATCGGGAAGTGCTATACAGGGAATCCTCCCGGTATTGCCTCCAGGGGGTCCTCTCAATGAACAAAGCCGCAACCTGCCCTTGCGACCTCAGCTGGAGTTTGCGACGCAACCCATATAGGAGGATCGATGCGCAGAGAAATCGCAGGCAGAGTCGGTGGCATTGTGGGCTGGCCGACCGACGGTTTCAGCCCGTCAACAGGTCTTCACGTGTTCCATCCCCGACTATTGCAGGCGTGCGGATTGCATTCTCCCGCGATCACCCATCGGAAAGAGCGTTACGAACACTACGAAGAGTTGCGCGACTTCTGCTGTCGCCCCGGTCTTACAGCGGACGGTGACCTGTCCTACCTTGATAGGACGTGAAATGCGAACGCTGCTCATTGATCATCACGTGGATCTTACGCGCGCCGTGCGAGCTGCGCTCGGGGATAGCGGTTTTGCCGTTGATGTAGTTGGCAACCTGGAACAGGCGTCGAGGGCATTCTGTTGCGCAACCTATGAAATTCTCCTGCTGGAGTTGGCTCTGCCAGATGGCGATGGCTTGGGCTGGCTGAGACAGCTAAGGAGCGACGGGCATTCAGTTCCAACCCTCATTATGAGTAGCATCAACGATCTCGAGAAGCGAATTGCAATTTTCAACGGTGGCGCGGACGATTTTCTGCTCAAGCCCGTCTCTTTCGATGAGCTCATCGCCAGAATGAGAGCCATTCTGCGCCGGTCGACACAGGTGACCGACCCCATCGTTGTATTTGGCAATCTCAATTTCGATCCGATCGGCCGACAGGTTTCCGTCTCGGGTCATCCTCTGAAGATCGCACGCCGCGAACTATGTATTTTAGAGCATCTGCTTATCCGTGCAGGCCGCATCGTGCCTCGTGCGCAGTTGGAAGATCACCTCTATTCGTTCAACGACGAGGTATCTGCCAACGCGCTTGAAGTCGGAATCTATCGCTTACGTGGACACCTGAGTAGGTCAGGTGCAACGCCACGGATCACGACCGTGCGCGGCATTGGTTACCTTCTTGAATTGACTGAGGCGGCATCCGCATAGTTGGTCTAAATTGAAAGAACAGACTGCGTATCAAGCGCCGCATTCGATCCATCGGCTTCAAGTCGCAGGCGAGCGCCGTGGTTATCCTCTCCGGCATCGAGATGATCCACATGATTGGCAAGCGACAGGCGAGGTATGACTACAAGTCTGTCGATCGCTGTTTCGATATCCTCGCTGCCTGACGGACAGGCCGAAATGGCCGTTCACACCCCCATTTCCAGGTTTGCGACAGAGCCTTTTGTCGGCGTTGCCGGCTTCGAAGGGCCGGTGCGCGCCGAGCGCATCAAGATCATCCCCGGCCACCTTGCTGCGGCCACTCGCCGAGTACGAAGCGGTGGTCGGAGGGAGCTGGTGATGACGACGCTAGATCATGACCTGCTGATCGCAATCCTGGATCGGCTGAAGTTGACGGCCATCCGCGACCAGCTCGACACGCTCATGTCGAGCAAGATCGCGCAGTTCCCGTTTGTCCGCGAACTCGACGGCTTCGGCTTCGACGCGCAGCCATCGGTCTGCTTCAGCCAAACGTATTCATAGGTATGGGACAGGCCTTGCTATGTCCGAACGTCACTGCGCGGCAAAAACGTTGGATTTCTCAAGAAATAAAGTATTGGACAGTGCCCAATTTACCGTTGGAAAAGCTGGATATGGCGTTTCAGCGTTTCAGCGAAATAACCGAAATCAATCACTCCTAACAGCAAAGGCAACCGGAACTCGATCGCTTCCGTTGCCCGCGACTTAGCGAAACGCTTGTTCGCGATTTACTAAAACGGCTGTCCCAATTTAGTGAAATCCGCAGACAAGCCGCTGGAGGTTGGCCAAAGGCCACCCACGCCTGCTCCGAGGCCCTCCAGGGCAATGGTCTGAGACCTGGGCTCAAGCAGGATGAGACGCCGCTGGAGCTCAGGTGCAAGCGCTGCCACGCCCGCTCCGAGGCCCCACAAGGCCGAAGCGCAGTCGTCGGGGTCACGAGGCCTCTCGGCCACGACGACGAGCCTGAACCTGGATCCGCCTTTCTTGAGGCGTTGCGACTATCATCGCGGCGACACGCAGCTCTTGATTTGTGTGCGACACCTCAGCAGATCCATCGGGCTGAGCCGCTCAGCAATATCAACGAGAATGTCCAGCGGCAGATCAAGGATACTCAGAGGAGGAAACGCTTGATCTTGAGGCTCAGAGCGCGTCTGCTCCACTATAGAACAGGATGATTCACCGGGTCCTTCAACGCCAGCCGCCGGTCCGATGAGAGAATTGTCTCGGATATCACGCTCGATGGGGTTAAATGCCGAGATGGGCGCCTTGCCACGCTCCTCAATGCCCCTCATGATTCACCGCCTATAGCTACCAACTGAATGAATCATCGTGATTGTCGCGCAGCGGAATCCTCAAGGATCGGGCAGTTCGTAGGGGGCGCCGGTTTGACCAGGTTGAGCCCGCGAATTGCTCGATCGGACAAGATCCTAATTCTGACGAGATCCTCGGGACGCACTCCAAGTTGTCGATCATGTTCGGCACACAAGGAAAGGGCGGCATTGCTGCCGCCCTTTCCGCTGTAGGTTGATAGGGGCTGGATTAGAAATCCATGCCGCCCATGCCGCCCATGCCGCCCATACCGCCGCCGCCCATGCCGCCAGGCATGCCGCCGCCGCCAGCCGACTCCTTCTTCGGAGCCTCCGCGATCATGGCTTCGGTGGTGACCAGCAGGCCGGCGACCGAGGCCGCGTCCTGGAGAGCCGTACGGACAACCTTGACCGGATCGACGATACCCATGGCGATCATGTCGCCATATTCGCCGGTCTGGGCGTTGTAGCCGAAGGTCGCGCCCTTGTTCTCAAGGATCTTGCCGGCAACGATCGATGCTTCCGCACCGGCGTTGGCCGCGATCTGGCGGGCCGGAGCCTGCAGCGCACGACGAACGATGTTGATGCCGGCGGCCTGGTCGGCATTGACGCCGGTGACCTTGATGTCGGCCGAAGCGCGCAGGAGAGCGACGCCGCCGCCTGCAACGATGCCTTCTTCGACGGCCGCGCGGGTCGCGTTGAGGGCGTCATCGACGCGGTCCTTCTTTTCCTTGACTTCGACTTCCGTGGCACCGCCGACGCGGATCACCGCAACGCCGCCGGCCAGCTTGGCCAGACGTTCCTGCAGCTTCTCCTTGTCGTAGTCCGAAGTGGTCTCTTCGATCTGCTGCTTGATCTGGGCAACGCGGCCCTGGATCTCGGCCTTCTTGCCGGCGCCGTCGACGATGGTGGTGTTCTCCTTGGAGATCGACACCTTCTTGGCGCGGCCGAGCATGTTGAGGCCGACGTTCTCGAGCTTGATGCCGAGGTCTTCCGAGATGACCTGGCCACCGGTGAGGATGGCGATGTCTTCCAGCATGGCCTTGCGGCGATCACCGAAGCCCGGCGCCTTGACGGCGGCGATCTTCAGGCCGCCACGCAGCTTGTTGACGACCAGCGTGGCCAGGGCCTCGCCTTCGACGTCTTCCGAGATGATGAGCAGCGGCTTCGAGGTCTGCACGACGGCTTCGAGAACCGGCAGCATCGCCTGCAGGTTGGACAGCTTCTTCTCGTGCAGGAGGATGTAGACGTCCTCGAGCTCGGCAACCATCTTGTCGGCGTTGGTGACGAAGTAGGGCGAGAGATAGCCGCGGTCGAACTGCATGCCTTCGACGACCTCGAGTTCAGTCTCGGCGGTCTTGGCTTCCTCAACCGTGATGACGCCTTCGTTGCCGACCTTCTGCATCGCTTCGGCGATCATCTTGCCGACCGACTCGTCGCCATTGCCGGCGATCGTGCCGACCTGGGCAACTTCCTCGGAGGTCTTGATCTTCTTGGCAGCCTTGCCGAGCGCCGCGACGACTTCGGTCACGGCCAGATCGATGCCGCGCTTCAGGTCCATCGGGTTCATGCCGGCGGCAACGGCCTTGTTGCCTTCCTGGACGATCGACTGCGCCAGAACGGTCGCGGTTGTGGTGCCGTCACCGGCGATGTCGTTGGTCTTCGAAGCAACTTCGCGGATCATCTGCGCGCCCATGTTTTCGAACTTGTCGGAAAGTTCGATTTCCTTGGCGACGGTGACCCCGTCCTTGGTGATGCGCGGTGCGCCGAACGACTTGTCGATGACGACGTTGCGGCCCTTGGGGCC
The DNA here is from genome assembly GCF_040322895.1 of Mesorhizobium sp. M0088. Classification (NCBI taxonomy): domain Bacteria; kingdom Pseudomonadati; phylum Pseudomonadota; class Alphaproteobacteria; order Hyphomicrobiales; family Phyllobacteriaceae; genus Mesorhizobium; species Mesorhizobium sp. M0088. The sequence goes on along the minus strand of NZ_JAMYUI010000015.1, from coordinate 178,910 downwards.
GAGGGTGACCTTCACCGCGTCGGCGAGGATGTTGATGCCGTGAAGCATGCGCTCACGGGCATCGCGGGAGAATTTTACGTCTTTGGCAGCCATTTTTTTACTCCTGGGCATCTCGCCCGAAATTCAGATTTGATGGTGCGAAGGAAAGGCCTGATATCAGCCGATGATGCCCATAATGTCGGATTCCTTCATGATCAGAAGGTCTTCGCCATTGAGCTTGACTTCGGTACCCGACCACTTGCCGAACAGGATGCGGTCGCCGGCCTTGACGTCCAGCGGGACCAGCTTGCCTGCTTCGTCACGAGCGCCGGAGCCGACGGCGATGATCTCGCCTTCCTGCGGCTTTTCCTTCGCCGTATCCGGGATGATGATCCCGCCGGCGGTCTTGGATTCGGATTCGACCCGGCGAACGACCACGCGGTCATGCAGCGGCCGGAAATTCGACTTTGCCATTTTTGGATGTCCTTGGTGCGGATGTTGAACGGTTCTCCGTTGCCGGAGCGTGCTTAGCACTCAGCGGAAGCGAGTGCTAACGCGGCAATGAGATAAGCCGCATGCTCCTGCTAGTCAAGACGAAAGAGCAAAGAGCAAAGAGAAAAGAGCAGACAGCAAAGAGAAGAGAGCAAAGAGCGTGTAAGCATCGAGCCTTTTATGTGAACAATGTCGGGTATCAGACATATATGGGGCGGCTCACCCTTTGTATTTGAGCTTTATTCAGATGGCACGAATGATGCAACAGGTGATGCATTTGATCTCATCCAGAGGCTCGCACGGGGTCGTGCTGCGTCAGCTCGGTCATGTCGAGCTTCAGAAGGCCATTTTGGCATTGGTTCTGTTGCCCTATTCCCATTCATGACCAGTCCTGCGCGCGTGAGCCGGCCGGCTAGATTCCAACCACGAGAGCGCCGCCGCTGAGACCCGCACCCGCCGCCGACAGAAGGATTTTCTCTCCAGGCTGGAATGGCTCCGTCTGGTTGGCGAGCGAGAGCGACAGCGGGATCGTCGCGGCCGAAGAGTTGCCGTATTCGGCAATCGTCTTGACAATTGCTTGGTCCGCGATGCCGAGGTTCCTCCCGACCGCGTCGAAAATCCGAGTATTGGCCTGATGGGGCACGAACCGGCCGAGATCGTGTGGCCGCACTCCGGCAGCGGCTAGCGCGCTTATCGAGCAATTGGTCATCATCTCGACGGCCTTTGCGAACACTTCGCGGCCGTCCGTCATCCTCATTCGGGTTTGCGCGAGATCGAGGTCACCGTGGAACGGCTTGTTGCTTCCTCCTGCGGGAATCTGGATCAGCCCGTATCGCGAGCCGTCCGAAGCCACCGAGGCACCGAGAATGCCCCGATCAGCATCATCGCACTGACCGATCACCAGGGCGCCGGCGGCATCGGCAAACAGGACCGAGCTTGCGCGCTCGGCTGGATTGATGCGGCGGCTGAGGATATTGGCGGCGATAACAAGGCTCGCTTTGCCGTGCAGGCGGGTAAATCCGTCCGCAAACATCAGCGCATAGATGAAGCCGGCGCAGGCGCCTGTCAGATCCACCGCGCCTGCGCTGCCAAGGCCAAGCTTGTGTGCGACCAGCGGCGCGCTCGGCGGCAGAAGATGGTCGGGCGTCGAGGTGGCAAGCAACAGCAGACCGATGTCGTGGCGCGCAATACCGGCGTTCGCCAGCGCCATGTCGCCGGCCTGCGCAGCAAGACCAGACAGCGTGTCTTCGTCGGTTGCCCAGAAGCGCGACCGTATCCCGGTACGCCTTTCGATCCAGCCTGGATCAAGACCGAGATTGCTCTCGATTTCGGCATTCGCCACCTTTCGCCCAGGCGCATGATGGCCAAACCCGAGAATGCGCGACGACTTGCTCATGGCCTGGACCCGAAGCGTTCGCCCGCCTCCTCAATGGCGTCATAGAGTCGCTCGAGCTCGTCGCCGGTGATGCAATAGGGTGGCAGAAGGTAGAGGACATTGCCGAGCGGGCGCACAAGTAGCCCTCGCTCGAGGAAGAAAGCGCGCAGTTTCGGTCCGATCTCGGCGAGATAACCTGCGGAACCGGTTCGCAGGTCGAGCGCCGCGATCGTGCCGGTCGCCCGGCAGTCGGTGAAGAAGCTGTTGTCGCGAAAGCGTCGAAGCCCGGTGGCCTGCATTGCGCTCAAGGCCGCAATGCGCTCGGCCACCGGCTCGTCCCGCCAGATCTCGACATTGGCAAGTGCTGCCGCGCAGGCAATCGGGTTGGCAGTGTAGGAGCTCGAATGGAAAAATGTCTTCTTCCGGTCCTCGGAATAATGAGCCTGGAAGATGGCATCGGTGGCAAGCGTTACGGCCAGCGGGATGGCGCCGCCGGTCAGGCCTTTCGAGGTGCACAGGATATCTGGAGAGATCGATGCCTGCTCGCAGGCGAACATGGTTCCGGTCCGCCCCCAGCCGGTCATCACTTCGTCGGCGATCAGCAGCGTGCCGGAGGCCTCAGTGATCTTCTTCAATTCGGCCAGAACTGAAGCCGGATACATCAGCATGCCGCCGGCGCCCAGCACCAGCGGCTCGACGATTAAGGCTGCGGCTCGTCGATCGCGGGTCACAGCCTCTAAACGATCCAGCGTCTCTTGCTCGCGCCCCGCTGCCGGAAAGGGGATGGTGGCGACCTCGAACAGCAAGGGTTCGTAGGCGGCGTTGAACACGCCACGCGCACCGACGCTCATCGTGCCGATCGTGTCGCCATGATAGCTGTGATCCATGACGACGATGCGCGAGCGTGGGGCGCCGATATTGCGGAAATAACCGAGCGCCATCTTCAGCGCTACTTCGACCGAGGTCGAGCCACTGTCGGAATAGAACACCCAGTCGAGTCCAGCGGGAGCGAGGCCGACAAGCGCCTTGGCCAAGCGCTCTGCCGGCTCGTGCGTGAAGCCCGCAAAGATAATCTGGTCGAGGCTCGACGCGGTTGTCTCGATTGCCTTCATGATGCGGGGATGGCGGTGGCCATGTGTGACGACCCACCAGGAGGAGATGGCGTCCAGGATGCGGGCGCCGTCGGCCCTGCGGAGATAGGCGCCTTCAGTCCGGACGATTTCTGGGATCGCAGGCTCGAGCGCGTGCTGGGTGAAGGGATGCCACACATGAGACTGCGACATCAGTCACCTCCAGTAATCGAGGCGAAGGCGAAGCCGGCAATCATTGCGTCCCTCAGTGTCTTGCCGGTCAGCAGATCGAGGTGCGGCAGCCTGCCGAGCTGCGGCGCACCGCTGAATTCCACGATGGTCCGTTGCGTATCGGCCATCTCATCGCCGATGAAAGCGATGCCGGCCAACGGGATGGATCGGGCGCGGAGCGCCTCGATCGAGAGCAAGGTGTGGTTGATGGTGCCGAGCGTGGTGCGGGCGCACAGAATAACGGGCAGCCGCCATTCAGCGAAGATGTCGATGAGCCTTGTGCGCCGGTTAAGCGGCACCATCAGGCCGCCGGAGCCTTCGATGACGAGCGGCGTCGGTAGGACGGGAAAAGCAAGATCGGCAGCCTTGATCGCCACGCCGTCGATCTCGGCCGAACGATGCGGCGACAGCGGGCTCCGCAAGCGGTAGGCTTCCGGCAGCACGCGCTCTGAGGGCAAGCCGGCAAGCCGCGCGACCACTTCGCTGTCGGTCTCGCCGTCGAGGCCCGATTGCACCGGTTTCCAGTAAAAGCCGTCGAGCAAACCGGCGAGCCCAGCCGCAAACACGGTCTTGCCAACTCCCGTGTCGGTTCCGGTGATGACGATGCGTTGGGTCATACCGCCTCCGGTGATGTTTGGGCCAACACCTCGACCAGCGCCTCGACCATGGCGGAAATGTCGGCTTCGCCGATATTGAGCGTCAGTGAGATGCGCAGCCGCGACGTGCGCACGGTCGGAGGACGAATACCGCGTATGTCGAAGCCGCGGGCCTGCAGGCGCGCCGCCACTGCCATGGTGCGCCTGATATCGCCGATTACGAGGGGCTGGATCTGCGAGCCGCTGGGTATCACGCCGCAGCGCTCGGCCAGCTGGCGGCCGGCGAGGGCAACGCGTTCATGCAGCTGAACACGCCGCATAGGCTCGTCGGCGAGCATTGCGAGTGCTTCGCGCACTGCCACTGCCATCAGCGGCGATGGCGCGGTGGCGTAGATGAATGGCCGGCAACGGTTGATCAGATACTCGCACAGTGCCCTCGGCCCGGTCACGAGCCCACCAGATGCGCCGAGCGCCTTGCCGCAGGTGTGGAGCGCGACGATGTTGTCGCGGCCCTCGAAAGCGGCGGCAAGCCCCCGGCCGTCCGGTCCCCAGACGCCGGTCGAATGCGCCTCGTCAATGACGATGAATGCGCCGTGCCGATCGGCAAGCGCGACCAGGCTCTCCAAAGGCGCGCAGTCGCCATCCATGCTGTAAAGGCTCTCCACCGCGATCCAGACGCATCCCATGCCGCCTGCGGCGCGCCAACGTGTGATCGCATCCTCAACAGCGGTGGCATCGTTGTGCGCGGCCAGCACGAACTGTGCGCGCCCGGCCTGCGCACCCTCATGCATGCTGGCATGGGCGAGCTCATCGAGAACCAAAAGATCGCCCTTCCGCGGCAGGGCGCTCAGCAGAGCGAAGTTGGCGATGTAGCCGCTGCCGAAGAACAGCGCGCGGTCGGCTCCAAAGAATGCCGCCGCGTCTGCCTCGAGCTGCTCGTGTTCCGGTGCATTGCCGCGCAACAGCCGCGACCCGGTGGCGCCAACCGGCGTGCCCCGCGCAATCGCCGCCACAACAGCATCGCCAAGTCTCCTGGACGAGGCCAGCCCGAGATAGTCGTTCGACGAGAAATCGAGACCTGCGCGCGGCGCAAGCGTCCGCAGCCGGTCCTTGCGGGCCAGTCCCTGCAAGGTCGCGTCATAGCGGGCAAGCGGTGCCCCGTTCATTGCGCCTCGAGTTCCATCGGCTCAATGCCGAGACGGCGGAACAGAAGGCTATCCTTGTCCTCACCGGGATTGTCCGCCGTCAGCAGCGTGTCGCCGACGAAAATCGAGTTGGCACCGGCAAAAAAGGACAGCGCCTGCATCTCGTCGGTCATGGCGGTGCGGCCGGCGGAAAGACGCACATGCGATTTCGGCATCATGATGCGCGCCAGGGCGATCACGCGCACGAATTCGATCGGCTCGATGGGCTTGGCTTCGGCAAGCGGGGTGCCGGCGATCGGGATCAGCATGTTGATCGGGACGCTTTCCGGCGGCTCGGGTAGGTTCGCCAGCGTAACCAGCATGTCGATCCGGTCCACCGGATCTTCGCCCATGCCGACAATACCGCCGCAGCAGACCTTGATGCCGGATCGACGAACCTGCTCAAGCGTGTCGAGCCGCTCGGCATAGCCGCGCGTGCTGATGATCTCGCTGTAGTAGCGTTCCGACGTATCGATGTTGTGGTTGTAGTAGTCGAGGCCCGCCTGCTTCAGTCGAGCGGCTTGCTCAAGATCGAGCATGCCGAGCGTCATGCAGGTCTCCATGCCCAGCGCCTTGACGCCTTCGACCATCGCCACCACCGCATCCATGTCGCGCGCCTTGGGGTTTCGCCAGGCCGCGCCCATGCAATAACGCGTGGCGCCGGCATCACGCGCCTTGGTCGCCTCGGCGATGACGCGCCGGACCTCCATCAGCTTCGACGCCTTCAGGCCGGTTTCGTGACGCGCCGACTGGCTGCAATAGCCACAATCCTCCGGGCATCCTCCCGTCTTGATGCTGAGCAGCCGGCTGAGCTGGACCTTGTTTGGATCGAAATTCTGGCGGTGCACCGTTTGCGCCAGGAAGAGGAGATTGTTGAAGGGGGCATGGTAAAGTGCCTGAGCCTTCTCCAGGGTCCACGCTCCGGGGTCAGGGGATTGAGCCTGTGGCGATGTCTGCGTTGAACTTGCCGTTTGCATGTCCATGCTGTTCCTCCGGTCTGTCTTGCGGGGTCTTTGCTATCTGACTGTTGACGATCGGAGAGGACAGTTGACCCAATCCTGACTCAGACAATCATGAGCCCCGATGGTCGAGGCCGATATCCAGGATCGGCGCGCTGTGGATGAGTCGGCCGACCGAAATCAGATCAACGCCGGTCGCGGCAACCGCCCGCGCTGTATGGGACGTGATCCCGCCAGAAGCCTCGGTGATAGCGCGGCCACCGACCATTGCGACGGCGCGGCGAAGATCGGGGAGGGACATGTTGTCGAGCAGAACCGCATCGGGAGCGAAGCCAAGTACCTCCTCCAACTGGGCCAGAGTATCGACCTCGACTTCGATCTTGACGAGATGACCGGCCGCTCTTCGTGCTCGCTCGAGCGCTGGGCGGACGCCGCCTGCGATGGCGATGTGGTTGTCCTTGATCAAAATTGCATCGTCCAGACCGAAGCGGTGATTGGACCCGCCACCTGCGCGCACGGCATACTTTTCGACTGCCCGCAATCCGGGCGTCGTCTTGCGGGTGCAGACGATCTTCGCGCCATACCCACGAACCGCAGCGACGATCGATGCCGTTGCCGTGGCGATGCCGCTCAGATGGCACAAAAAATTGAGTGCCGTCCTTTCGGCTGTGAGAATGGCCCGGGCCGGGCCAACCACTGATGCAATGATCTCTCCATCCACGACATTGCAGCCGTCTGCGCGCTCCACCGAGATTTCGACAGCAGGATCAATCAAGCCGAAAGCGAGCATCGCCAGATCGAGGCCGGCGACAACTCCGGACTGTCGCGCCACCAACACGGTTCCCGCTTGGTATTCCTTCGGGACGATGGCCTGCGTGGTCAAGTCGCCGGCTCTGCCAAGATCTTCAAGAAGAGCTGCCCGTACAAGCGGCTCAAGCACGACCGTGGGTAGCGGTGAAAGTGTCATCACTTCGGCCCTTCGAGACTTGGCGAGTGTCCGAGTCCCCGCGCTGTAGCCAAGGCGGCTTCGAGGGTGATTTCGGACCGTCGGGCGGCAGTCGCATGATGAGGAAAATCTGTCCGGTAATGAGCGCCGCGGCTTTCTTCGCGCAACAAGGCGGCAACCGCGATCATTAGCCCGACAGCCGCCGGATCCGAGACCGCATCCTTGCTTTCGGCGAGCGGCAATAAGGCACGCGCGGCTGCTTTCAAACCTTCACCATCCCGGACGATGCCGAGTGCGCGCGACAGGAAAACACGCACGCGTATCGGAGCGGGCGGTGGGTAAACGTTGGCAAACGCAGGCCTTGTTCTGCGCGCAGGCGTCCCGGCGACACTTTCAGCGACCCAGCGGGCGCACACGATGGCTTCTGTCAAGGAATTGCTGGCGAGCCTGTTGGCGCCATGCAGTCCTGTCGAAGCGACTTCGCCGCAGGCCCACAGCCCCTTGACGGAGGTTCTGCCGGAGCTGTCCACTGCAACGCCACCCATGTGGTAGTGTTGGGCCGGCCGAATGGGGATGAGATCGCGGGCGGGATTGATGCCCGCTCCACGACAGGCTGATGCGATTGTCGGGAAATGTCGAGCGAATGCCGGGCCAGGCCGTTGTCGGGCGTCGAGAAAAACACGGTGGCCGTCCGCAAGATGGTTCCACACGGCCCGGGCCAAGACATCGCGAGGCGCAAGTTCCGCCCCTGGCACGCTCTGGAGAAAAGCCTGGCCGGTTTCATCGATCAGGGCAGCACCTTCGCCTCGGACAGCCTCGCTGACCAGCGCCATAGGGCGTTCCGGGCCGTCAAGCGCGGTCGGGTGGAACTGGATGAATTCGAGGTCGGCTAGGACAGCTCCAGCGCGGGCCGCAAGTGCAAGGCCTTGTCCGCAACTTCCCCAAGGGTTCGTGGTGTCGAGAAACAGTCCCCCGATGCCACCGGTGGCGAGGACGACCCGCCGTGAGCCGAAGAAGAAAGGTCCGATCGAACAGCTCGCCCAGACGCCCCGGATCGCATTCTCTCGCACGGCCAGCCGGCGCGCTTCCACGCCCTCCACGACAACTATCGACGGAGTGGAACGCACAGCCGCGATCAGGGCACGCATGATCTCACGCCCGGTGCCGTCCCCATGCGCATGAACGATGCGACGTCGGCTGTGTGCGGCCTCCAATCCGAGGCACAGTGATCCTTTCGGCGTGCGGTCAAAGGGAACCCCAAAGGCCGCAAGCCCCTCTATCGCCTTGGGCGCGGCTTGGAGGATGCGGCTCGCCACGTCTCTGTCGCAGAGACCATCCCCGGCAGCAAGCGTATCGGCCAGGTGCATTGCCGGCTCGTCGTCTTCGCCGAAACTTGCAGCCAGACCCCCCTGTGCCCAGGTGCTCGAATTGTCAGCTCCCAGCAGCGACCTTGACAGAAGAAGCACCGGCTCCGGCGACAGTTGAAGCGCGGTCATCAGTCCGGCGATGCCGCCGCCGATGATGATGGGACGCCCGAAGAAGCTGCGGAGGTCGGCGCTCAAACTGCCAGCATCCGTTCGACCGCAAGCCGCGCGCGCCCGGCGATCCCGGGTTCGATGGTTACGACATGTTGGTTCTGCTCGAGCGCCGTGCGGATGTTGGCAAGCGTGATCCGCTTCATGTGCGGGCACAAATTGCAGGGCCGGATGAACTCGACCTCTGGGTGCGCTAACGCGACGTTGTCGCTCATCGAGCATTCCGTCATCAGCACGACACGTGGCGGCCTTTGCCCTTCGACATAGTCGGACATGGCAGCCGTCGAGCCGGAAAAATCTGCTTCAGCCACGACGTCGGGCGGGCATTCGGGATGGGCGAGCACGACCACGCCGGGATGGCTTTCGCGCAACTCGCGGATGTCGGCCGGTGTAAAGCGCTCATGCACCTCGCAATGCCCTTTCCAGGCGATGATCTGTACATCGGTCTGGGCGGCGATATTCTGGGCCAGATATTCGTCCGGCAGCATGATCACCCGGAGAACCCCAAGGGATTCGACGACCGCCTTGGCGTTGCCGGATGTACAGCAGATATCCGACTCGGCTTTCACTTCGGCCGACGTGTTTACATAAGTAATGATCGGAACGCCGGGATAACGCTGGCGCATCAAGCGCACGTCTTCTGCCGTGATTGATTCCGCCAACGAGCAACCGGCGCTGAGATCCGGAATGAGCACGGTCTTGTCCGGATTAAGGAGCTTGGCCGTTTCGGCCATGAAATGGACGCCGGCCAGCACGATGACTTGCGCCTCGATCGTCGCAGCCGTGCGGGCTAATGCCAAGCTGTCGCCGACGATGTCGGCCACGCAATGGAAAATCTCGGGCGTCTGATAGTTGTGCGCCAGGATGATGGCGTTGCGCTCGCGCTTCAGTGCAAGGATCGCCTCGATATCGTCGACGAAAGCCGGCCATTCGATCGGCGGGATCACTCGCCGGACGCGCTCGTAGAGCAACGCGGCCGCAGGCAGCATGGCGCTCATCAACCCTCTCCCGCTTATACTCTAATTGAAAATAACCAGCATATACTTGCTGTGAGTATAAGGGATGTCAACCCCGCGCCAGCGGCAATTTTGTCCCGGCGATGAGCCTATCGTCGAGAACGGCGTGGCGGAAACGGAAAAGCTTCGCTGGCCGGCCGCCGGTCTCAGTAGTGGCCTCTCCGGTCTCCTCGACCAGTTCCTGCTGTTCGATCAGTCGGCGAAAGTTCGGCTTGTGGATGAGCCTGCCGGCGAGCGCCTCCACGGTTCGCTGCAGCTGCAAAAGCGTGAAGACCGTCGGCATCAGCTCAAAGACGACCGGCCGGTATTTGATCTTGGAGCGCAGCCGCGCAATGCCGGTCGCCACGATGCGGCGATGATCGGCGACCATGGACTTGCTGGGCACCAGCGGAGGGGGCGCCCCGTCCCGCCCTCTTACGGCCTCTTGGACCAAGCCTGCTTCGTAAACTAACTCATAGCGTTGCAGCGTGAGTTCCTCGTTCCAAAGGCGGTCGTCGAAGCCAAAGGCTATCGTCGCCCGCTGCCAGCGTTCACGTCGCGTGGCCGCATCGCGGACGCCGTTTGCCCATTCAATCAGGCGTGGTCGCAGAACATCCAGCACGACCGGAGGCGTGCCGGAGCGATGGTCCTCCCATGGAAAATATTCATACCAACTCTGCCATCCGCACTTGGGCGGGCCCGCTGCCTGTTCCTTGCGGGTCAATGCAAGATAGCTGATGGAGATGACGCGCTGCTGGCGCTCGGCGCCGATGCGATCCCGATCAGCGAACGTGTAGAGTTGCTCAATGTACCCCAGCCGATGGCCGGTCTGCTGCTCGACCCACCCCCTCAAGCCGGATTGCAGCGATCGGTGCTCAAGCGCAAAGGGACCGGAGGGCAAGGTGTCCGCCTGGCCGATGGTGAGGACACAGGGTTCACTGTCGTTTACGGCGACCACAAAGGCGATCAGGTCCACTTTGACGTCGTCGGCATTCACGGCGGCTCTGTCTTTCCTGAGTCGTATTGCCTGATCGTCCATGTTCGCGAATTGGTTTGCCAGCTCGGGGGGGCACTTAATCGATTTAGTGTAAGCGCGCCTGTCGGCACGTCAACACCCCACAGCTGCACGGCCATTTTTTTGCTCTTCGCACCTGCACAAAAATGTGCGAAAGGCGACACCCGCGGTTGGTAACGTAGGGGAAGGAGGATCCATTGAGCGCGTTTGGTGATACCAAGGCGATCACACCGCCGGATATTCGTTCGCGCAAAGGTGGGACGCCGCTCGTCTGCCTTACCGCCTATACCACCCCAGTCGCGCGGCTTGTCGATCCCCATTGTGATGTGGTGCTCGTCGGCGACAGCGTCGGCATGGTTCTCCACGGTCTGCCCTCGACGCTCGGTGTCACGCTGGAGATGATGATCACGCATGGCCAGGCGGTTCGCCGTGGCATCAAGCAGGCGCTGATGGTCGTCGACCTGCCGTTCGGTTTCCTTCGAAGAAAGCCCAGAGCAGGCTTTCCGAAATGCTGCGCGCGTCATGGCGGAGACCGGCTGCACGGCCGTCAAGCTCGAAGGCGGCGAAACGATGGCAGAGACGATCGGCTTCCTCGCCGCACGCGGCGTGCCGGTCATGGCTCATGTCGGCTTGACGCCGCAGGCCATCAACACCATCGGTGGCTACCGCGTGCAGGGCAGGGGCGGGGATGCCGAGCGCATCAGGCGCGACGCACTTGCCGTGAGCGAAGCGGGCGCCTTTGCGATCGTCCTGGAGAAGGTTCCTGAGGCGCTCGCCCGCCGGATCACGGGGGAGGTGGCGGCCCCGACCATTGGCATCGGTGCCTCGGCAGCCTGTGACGGCCAGATTCTCGTCGTCGACGACATGCTGGGCCTCTTCGGCGACTTCCGACCCAAATTCGTCAAGCGCTATGCTGAACTGGGGGAGGCGGCTGCGGCTGCGATCGCTTCCTATGCGCACGAGGTGAAGGAGCGCCAGTTTCCGGCCGCCGAGCACGTGTTTGCCGATGCGCCCACGCCCGCCGACACGCAAGCCACCAAAAGCGGAGAAGCAGCGTGAGCGTGCCGATCGTCAGGAGCGCTGACCAGCTTCGCGAAATCGTCGCCGCATGGCGCCGCGAGGGCGTGAGGATTGCCGTGGTGCCAACGATGGGCGTCCTGCATGAGGGCCATCTCAGCCTGGTGCGCGCTGCACTCGAGAAGGCAGACCGTGTGATCGTGACGCTCTTCGTAAACCCGAAGCAATTCAACAGCCAGGCCGATCTTGCCGCGTATCCGCGCACCGAGGACGAGGATGCCGCCAAACTGGCACCGCTTGGCGCGCACCTGCTTTATGCGCCAGATGCAGAGGAGATGTATCCGGCGGGCTTCGCCACCACCGTTTCGGTGTCCGGTGTCAGCGAGGGCCTGTGCGGTGCCTTCCGGCCGGGACATTTCGATGGCGTGGCGACCGTCGTCACCAAGCTCTTCCTGCAGACCAGCGCTGACTTCGGCTTCTTTGGCGAAAAGGACTTTCAGCAAATTCACCTGGTCAGGCGCATGGCCCGGGATTTGGATATTCCAATCACCATTGTTGCCTGTCCGACAGTCCGTGAAGCCGACGGTCTTGCGCTATCATCGCGCAATGTGCGGCTCTCGCCAGCGCAACGCGCTGTTGCTCCCAAGCTATCATCGGTCCTGCTCAAGACGGCTGAGCGGCTTGGGCGCGGCTCACCCGTCCTGCCAACGCTTGCAGAATCTCGCGCAGCAATTCTGGCTCGCGAGGTCGAATACCTGGAACTTCGCGAAGAGGCAGATCTGCACCCGATGCCAAGCCTTGATCGACCGGCACGGTTGCTTGCCGCGGCCTGGCTCGGCGGCACACGTCTCATAGACAACGTCAGACTATTTCGGATTGGTTCAACAGATTAGCCACGTTCTCGGCACGCGCTGTATCCGTCCGGGATCGTTTAAAACAAGGTCTCTGCCTGGCATTGAGCGAACGGAGGTTACGCACAGGGCAAATGCATCGCGTGTTTGAGAACTTCGTCGAGCAACTGTCTGCAAGTGTTGATGCTGCCGATCTCTGTGAGGCAATGGCCTCCGCTGCAGCCGGCTTCGACTTCCCGCTATTCGCCTATTTCACTTACCCGTCGGCCTCCGGCGACGCCCCCCAATTGATTTCAAACTATCCTTCATCCTGGACATCACGTTATCTGCAACAGCGGTACCACAGGTTTGATCCGGTCATCCTGCGCGGGCTGCAAGGCTGGGATACATTCGATTGGGGTGTGGACCGCGCTCGACACTGTCTGCCGAATTCGCAGCAACAAATTCTGGAGAGTGCGGCTGAGTTTGGCATCTGCGGCGGCCTGACGATGTCCATGCATGATCATCTCGGCCGGTTTGCTGCCCTGACCTTTGCTTCCGACGAGTCCCGTCCGCTTCTGTTGCGGTCACTGGCACGTTACGAAAAAGCATTGCAGCTGGTGGCCATCAACTTTCATATCCACGTCCGGCGCAGGCTCGCCGATGATCGCGTGGTGGATGGTGTAACGCTCACCCCGCGGGAGTTCGAGTGCCTGAAATGGGCGGCGCGCGGCAAGTCGGCTTGGGATATCAGCCAGCTTCTCGGCGTCTCAAAGCGCACCGTGACTTTTCACTTGGAAAACGCCAAGGCAAAGTTTGGCGTTCGAACGATCAACCAGGCCGTTGCACGCATGGCTGCCTCCGGCCAGACGAGATCCTGATTCTTCAGCCACGATACCTGTAAACCTCTACAGGCTGCATCGCTGTCAGCTTTGCCCTTCGATGGCGGGAACACATCCCACATGGAGGCGACCATGATGCAACTGATAACACCAGACTTTTACAACGAGTTTGCAGGCGAACTCAAAGAGATGCACGGGCTCAGGTTTCGGGTGTTCAAGGAAAGGCTCGATTGGGAAGTTGATACCGAAGACCAGATGGAATCCGATTCGTTTGATGCTCTGAAGCCCGTCTATCTGCTCCTCAAAGGATCCGACTGGCGAATTCGCGGTTGCGTGCGTCTTCTGCCCAGCACCGGACCCACAATGTTGCGCGACACCTTCCCGGTGCTGCTGGGTGCTGACGTCGTGCCCTCGACCACCGACATATGGGAGAGCAGTCGTTTCGCGCTCGATCTTCCTCCGTCGGCGCCCAAGGCTGCGGGCGGGCTGGCCCAGGCGACCTACGAGCTCTTCGCGGGCATGATCGAGTTCGGCTTGGCCAAGGATCTGACCCGGATAGTAACGGTGACGGATACGCGCATGGAGCGGATCCTCCGCCTGGCTACGTGGCCATTGTCGCGCATCGGAGAACCCAAATGCGTCGGCAAAACGGAGGCGGTGGCTGGGTTTCTCGAGATTTCCCACGCGAGCCTTTTGCGCATCCGCAGCAGGGGACGTCTGATTGGACCGGTACTGTGGCAACCGGTTCTAGGCCCGTCGGCATAGCGCTATAGTGGACACCTGAGCCATGAAGGATGCTGGTCTGTCCAAGGAAGCGACGGTCGGCCTTGTATGCTGGCCGGACTGGCGTCGCCACGACGCTTACCACTATGCCAGACGATTGCCACGCACTGGCTGGGCCTGGGAGTTTCTTCGGCGCAATCCACAATTCCAGCGCGACCACGCCAAAATGGCACCGTCCGCCTGCATTGTCGGACCCCAAGGCGACATGCAGATAATCGAGTTGACGACAGGATCAGCTCTCCTAAGACAATGGAGCCTTCTTTTTCGCCGACGCGCCACTTTCGGACGCTACATCGGCGAGGGTCTTTTGGGATCCGCGCGATTGCGCCTGTATTCTACGAGCGGCCGCGGAGCCGCTTGGGCTCGACCACGATTTTGAACCGCTTCACCTTTCTTCGCTCTCATGCTGCAAGGACATCCTGCTGACAGCTGCGGGCGTGCAGCACGTGCTGCTGAGGGAGAACTGCCGGAGTCTGCAGATCGCCGTTTCCGGTGCGTCCGTCCTCCGCCCGTTGCGGCTATATGTCGACGCGATCGTTCAGCCGCAGCACCTCAAGTTCCATGTCGCTGCCCTTCAGTTCTTGAACCACGTCAATGGTTGCGCCCGCCTGTCAGCTGCTTGCTTTCCGCCGGAACACCGCGGAGCGCGTCTGCGTATCGTACTCCAGGCTTTGGATGGCTCGCTTGCCGGAGCATCTCATCAGGAGGTCGCCATTGCCTTGTTCGGGACACGCCGCGTCGAAGAAGATTGGCGTCATCCAGGTGGCCATCTTCGCGATCAGGTACGTCGCGCCATCCAACGTGGCCGCTACCTGATGGGCGGCGGCTACAGACAGTTCCTGAGGTAATTGGGGCGGTTGCGATTGTCTTATTCGAACGCGCAACCTCCATTTCTGAGTGCAATTGTGCGTTGCACAAAACGTGGCAAGCGCCTAGTTCTTCCGCGGCGAAGCACTGGGACCCAACCTTCGTCGATGAGTGCATTCATGCCTTGAGGATCCCGATGACCGTTATGAACCCCGACAAAGCCGGCGCGGCAAGCCTTGAGACGATCGCGCGAAACGGCAGCATGCTGCGTCGCATAGCCGTACGCATTCCGACCTACCTGTCGGATATTCGCGAGAACCCGGCGTGGCTGCCCATGTTCATGTTGGCGCGCACCATGCCGGCACGGAGAATGCACTGGCGTGGTGCAAAGCCGGTCCGAAGGTCGCAAAGAGCCCAGGACACGATGTTTGCCGGTATCAATTGCCAGGATGTTGTCGACGCGCTGCGAATGGATGGGCTTTTTCCCGGCCTCGTCCTGCCAACAATGGTGGCTGAAGATGTAGCCGCATTCGCCAGGTGCACACCTTGTTTCGGCACGAATTCATGCCGGCGGAGCATGCGGTGGCTGAGGCGCGGTTTGGCCGTCCGTTGCTCAGCGGTCATTCATTATTTCGAGCGCATTCTGGGCTGTAACTTGGCCGTTGCCATCCAAAACGATCCGCTGCTCATGGATATTGCCGCGCACTATCTCGGCGGCCAGGCGACGCTGATCACAACGCGCGTCTGGTGGAGCTTCCCGACCGGCCAGGCGTCGGACGCCGACAAGAACCTGGCTTCGCTCGGCAAATACCACTTCGATCTGGACGACTGGCGGATGCTGAAGTTCTCTTTCTATCTGGTGCCCGTCGACGAGGGGACCGGCCCGCATGTCTATGTCCGCGGCAGCCATGATCGCCGCGCCCTCAAGCACCAACTTACGCTTGTCGTCGGCCATCCCGCGCAAGAGATTCTGGACGTGTACGGCAAGCAGAGCCCGGTCACGCTGACCGGCGAGGCCGGTTTCGGTTTCGTCGAGGATCCGTTCGGGTTCCATATGGGCACCGTGCCGGCGCACAGGCCACGGCTGATGATGGAAGTTGGCTTCGGGGTTTCTCCTCCATCACGCCGCCGCTTCCATGGCGAGCCTGTGATCCGCTGATTTCGAAAAGTCCCGAAACAGCCTTCCCGGACCACAAGTCTTGTGAGGCAAGATAAGGCTATGCCGCCAATCGATCTGTTCGGCGCCCAAAGCGGTTGTCCGCACATGCCTTGAACTGGGCTGGTGCAATGAGTCTCGCCATTGCTCCAACCAGCGCATGAATGCCTGCTTAATCGAGGTTAGACGGCAGTGCGCCCCAAGATCCTCCTCGATATCGCCTCAGATGCTCTTCGAAAACCTCCTTTACGGACCGAGTCATCTCGGGTCCCCTTTGCAGTGGCCGGAAGGTGGTGCACAGCCGTATCGTGCTTCGGAATCCTGAATGGATGCGAGGGGCGGTTTCCCTGGGGCGGCGCATGCAGCGGTGCCGGCATGACAGCTTCGTCTTGGATCTGATGCTCGACAACGTCGGCGGTGAAGGCTCTGTTTAGGCGGCTTACCCGGACATGGCCTCAATGCAGGAGATCGGCCATCTCCCTGTTCGAGCACATTCATTGGCGATCAGGCGCCTGCGGCCAAGGCAGTTGGCTGATTAGCCGAGCGTATTCGGCTTCAGCCCTGCCATACGACCCGTCAGCCAGCGCAATCAGACGCGTGCGATCAAGGATAACGACCTCTCCTCGCATCGATCGTATCAGACCTTGCCCCTCTAACATTTGCAGCGCTATGGTGACGCCGGGCCGCCTGACACCGAGCATGACTGATAAGAACTCGTGCGTAATCGCCAAGCGGTTTCCGTCGACGCGATCATCACACATCACCAGCCATCTTGAGAGCCTATCGACGATGTTCATCCGGGCATTGCTGAGCGCGGTGAAGCTTGCCTGGAGGTGAAAGTAGTGAACGTAGCGGAGCAGAAAAGTTCGCAGGGTTGGGCTTGTCAAAAGCGCCTTGGTGAAGAGGCCCGCGTCGATAACAAAGGCGCGGGCTTCTAATTGCACGTAACAATCGTGCGTTGATTGGTCATCGCCCATGATAAGCGCTGAGCCGGTCATGCCCTCACAACCAATGATTCCGATCTCAGCTTCAATACCAGGCCGCAGTTCGCCCACCACTGACCCGAGACCGCTCTCGAAGAAGTACACGGTTCTGATTGGTGACCCCGCCACTTCGAGATGCGTCTTCAGTCCAAGGGAGACGCTTTCCAAGTGAGGTTGCAGCAATGCCAAATCTGCCGAGCACATTCGAAGCAGCAGCGAATTGCGATAGATGGAATTTTGGCGGGTGTCGCGTTGCGCGGCAGTGTGAGTTTGTGAACTGGAGTCTGTCATAGCTCCCTCTCCCTATTGGGGCGGAAGCATGTTGATCGCTCACAGCCGACGGACGCCCTTAGAGTTGCCGTCGATGGCACACTGTATGCCTGCGAACCCCGGATGTCCCATTTTTTTGATTAACTGCCTTGACCGGCGCGAGCCAAGGTTTGGCGCGCCCGCGCTAACACGGCATTCAGATACCCAGACCTTACGGAGGCCTCACCGCACAGGGCGGTGCGCACTCCGGCTCGACGACGGCTGTCGAAATCAGACTGCTGTGGATGCACTACCATTGACCGGTACTAGGATTCTCGACCTCGCCGATAAGCTCGTCTGTACAGCAAGCGGCCTTCCTGCCTATCCCAATATCAAAAGTCAAACCCGCCGCAGATGCATATGCCTGGCAGCATGTGTCGGTCTTTGGCCACGCATCTGCGACACCGAAATCAAGTAGCCCGCCATGGCGCGACCCTCAATCTTCTACTTCAGGGAGCCTGCCCTGCCATTCAAGGTCAGTCAGCACTTCGGCCTCCACAGTCATGTTTTCCGCGAATTCACCGGCATGTTCGGCGAGAAGCTTTCTCGCCGCGACGACCGCTGAACGCTTTCCTTCGCACTTCTCGTGGAACCTGGCTACGCTCTGGCCTACGTGGTCGCCGTTCCATTTTATTACGCCCACTATGGCATACCAGACGCCTTTCCCGGTCCTGCGACGTCGCAGAATTTCGAGTCGCTGATCTGCCAATTGGGCGATGGCTTGGTAGAGAAGTTCGTGCTCCGGGCGGTCGGCACCTCTCGAACGAGCCTCATGGGCAAAGCCCTTCAGGCTAGGCTCCTTAAGTTCAGCTACTGCGTGCGAAATCTTCCACAGATTTGCGGTAGCCTCGTCGAGTGCGTGCCGAGCATCATAGGTAAGCGGCGGTCGCTTCACCGAACCCCCTGCGCGGATCTCATCTTGTCCGACTTCACCTTCGGCCAGATGTCTGCGGCAATCCTGTCGAGTTCGGCCTTGCCCACTACCCAGCGGTGCTCCTCCTCAGCCCTCTTCTTGGAGAGCTTTGGCTGAAGTGCCACCACCGTTCCCTTGTTGTCGGAATCATTGAAGGTGGCGCTCATAATGTCGCTAGTCGACCGTGTGAGGCCCTTTCGGATATCGCCCGCAGCATCGAAAACCCAATAGGCTCCTTGGGCATCTAGAATCCGATTCGGCGCGGTGCCTTCGTTCTCAACTATCACCGAGACGACCCGCTGGCGTGTGCCGGCGTATTGCGGGAGAGCGTCCTTTCCGAAGATCATTCCCTCTACAAGCCGCCGCGATAGCCGCAGAGGTTCGCTGTTCTCCGGGAATATGTAGTGACGACTGGACACCCGGCTTCGCTCCTTCGATCGCCGAAACGCGATGGCACATTCATGGTAGGCGGCTGTCTAAAGATTGCAGTATCAAAACTCATTGGCAGCATTTGATCAACTATCGCTCACGCTGCTGGATACGAGCAGCTGTCGCACTTCGCCGGAGACAAATAAGTCAACCGCGAATTGACTGTGAGAGGGATGAGTCCCAATTGGGTGATGCCTGACACTGGTGGAAGGCGAAACTGCGGGCGACTGGAAGCTCAGCAATGCCCATGAAATTGGGCAGCTGGTGCTGGTCCGGCGCTATGACGTCAGACGATGGTATCTGCCGAATGACCTGGGGAACCTTCGGGGACATCGAGGCCGACGTGGTCGGAAGCAAAATGAGTTACAGGCGGTGCGGCAGGAACGAGTATATGCAAGCTGAGACGCCTGTCGCCGTCGCCGCGTTCTAGGCCGACGTTCTCCGCATTCCGAGGCTTGGTGAGCGATACGGGTGCGCCTGAGTGTCAATGGCGCATTTAGCAAAGGCCCTGGCACATGATTCACCGCCATGCGAGCTGATCGAAACTGGTTTGCTGGATTGCATCGTAATAGCGCCGCCCACCAGGAAACATTTTTTTATCGTTTGCGGTTAGGGCCGCATGGCGCGCTTGTCGGACGCAACAAGCCAGCTTGGGCAATAGGCAGCTGGCAATCCACACCGTACTCCCTACTGCAATCCCTAGCCCCGAACGAGACCGCCATGCCGTCACCTCCCGATTTCGCCGACGATTTTCGGGCCGGGCTGATCACGCTGCTGCGCTGGCGCAGGGATGTGCGGCGCTTCGAGCCGACGGCTCTGCCGGAGGGCAAGCTGGAACGGCTGCTCGAGCTCGCCAGCATTGCGCCCTGCGTTGGCCTCAGCCAGCCCTTGCGCTTCGTAGTGGTCGACAGCCTCGAGCGGCGCACCGCCGGTGAGAGACTGCTTCGAACGCTGCAATGCCGAGGCGCTCACGTGCTTTTCGGGAGAGCGCGCTGCACTCTATGCCCGGCTGAAGCTTGCCGGTCTCAACGAGGCGCCCTGTCAGTTCGCGGTTTTCGCCGACCGCACGACCGGACAAGGCCTTGGGCTCGGTCGCATAACCATGCCGGCGACCATCGACTATTCGGCCGTCATGGCGGTGCACACACTGTGGCTAGCGGCGCGGGCGGAAGGCATCGGCATGGGCTGGGTGTCGATCCTCGATGTGACCGAGATGGCCGAGATTCTCGACACGCCGCCCGAGTGGACGCTGATCGGTTATTTCTGCCTCGGCTAGCCTGCGAGGAGCACGACATGCCCACCTTGGAACGCGAGGCGGCCGCCGGTGGTAATCAGCGGTAGGGGGGTGCCCATCACTTCGTCTCTTCCCTGGCGATGAGCTTGACGCAGATCGGGTCGCCCTTCGCCATCGGGGTACATTGCCATTCCGGACCGAAGCCGAAGTTCGTGTTCTTGCCAAGGCCAGGAAAGAGCACTGACAAACCGGACCGCAGCGAAGATGGCGCTGGCGGCAACCGGGCTGAAGCCGGGCATGGAGGTGGTCGACCTCTGCTGCGGCGACGGCTGTGCCGATCGCCACGGTCGCCCGCCATGTCGTCGCCATAGACATCGACGCCGACCAGCTGGAGGCCACGCAGCGCCGCTACCGGCGCCGGCGTGACCAATTGCGAATTCGTCGCCGGCGACGCCTATGAACTCGCTACTCTGGTGTCACGCCCCGTCGACCTCGTCTTCATGGCCAACGCTTTCCATGGCGTCCCGGACCGACCGCGGCTGGCACGTGCCGTGCGCGAGGCGCTCGCCCCCGGCGGGCATTATGCCATCGTCAACTGACACCGGCGCCGCGCAGACGACGACGGTCCTGGGCGAGCCGCGCGGCCCGCGAAGCGAACTCAGGCTGTCGCCGAGACAGACCATCGCCGATGCCGAAGTCGGCGGCACAATGCTTCTACATGCCGGACCGCCTGACTAGGGCTCGCAGGCCGGTCGTCCGTCCACTGTCCAAGGCCTGCTGGCCGTTTCTGAGGCCGTGATCCTGCCGCGGGTGAGTCTGCGATTGTCATAAGAGCGTCAGGCGCGAATAGAACTTTAGGTCCCCACAGCAGCCGACCTATCCATGGGGCGGATGGTAGTGATCACTACAATCAATTGTACCAATATCATGGAATACTACTACAAGGCCGCCACTTAAAGCGGCCGGATGGGTATCCGTCTCGCGTGGGCTGATGCTGCCCGCAAAAATGCGGAGACGAACATGTGCGGGATTGTTGGCATCGTTGGGCAACAGCCGGTGTCGGATCGGTTGATCGGCGCGTTGAAGGGTTTGGAATATCGCGGCTATGATTCCGCCGGCGTTGCGACGATCATCGACGGTGCCTTGCACCGCCGGCGCGCCGAGGGCAAGCTCGTCAATCTCGAGAGGCGACTGAAGGAAGAGCCGCTGAGCGGCAAAGTCGGCATCGGCCACACGCGTTGGGCAACCCACGGGGCCTCGACGGAACGCAATGCGCACCCGCACTTTACCGACGGTGTCGCCGTCGTCCATAACGGCATCATCGAGAATTTCACCGAGCTGAAGGAGGAATTGGCGGCGGATGGCGCCGAGTTCCAGACCGACACTGACACCGAGGTCGTTGGGCATCTCTTGGCAAGATACCGCCGCGAGGGCATGAGGCCGCAAGAGGCCACGCGTGCCATGCTGAAACGCGTCAGGGGCGCCTATGCGCTTGCCATCCTCTTCGAAGATGAACCGTCGACCATCACGGCGGCGCGCAACGGACCACCGCTGGCGATCGGTCACGGCGACGGCGAGATGTTCCTGGGCTCCGACGCGATCGCTCTTGCGCCCTTCACCAATGAAATTACCTATCTCATGGACGGCGACTGGGCCATTGTCGGCAATTCGGGCGCCCATATCTTCGATATCGACGGCCATCCCGTCGAGCGTCCGTGCCATATCTCCACGGCCGCGGCCGATCTGGCCAACAAGGGCAGCCATCGCCACTTCATGGAGAAGGAAATATACGAGCAGCCCGAGGTCATCGCCCATGCTCTTCGTCATTACATCAAAATCATAGAGGGTCGCGACATGGTTCCTGGCATCGATTTCGCCAAGGTTCCGAGCTTGGCGATCTCTGCCTGCGGGACCGCCTATCTCGCCGGACTGATCGGAAAATACTGGTTCGAGCGCTATGCGCGCCTGACGGTTGAAATCGACGTTGCGTCTGAATTCCGTTACCGCGAGATCCCTTTGCCGCCGCAGTCCGCGGCTCTTTTCATTTCGCAATCCGGCGAAACCGCCGATACGCTTGCATCGTTGAGGTACTGCAAGGAGCGTGGGCTGAAAATTGGCGCTATCGTCAATGCCTGCGAATCGACCATCGCTCGGGAGGCCGATACGGTCTTCCCGATCCTTGCCGGACCGGAGATCGGCGTCGCCTCTACCAAGGCTTTTACCTGCCAGCTTGCCGTTCTAGCCGCACTCGCCATCAGCGCCGCCAGAGCCCGCGGGACCGTCCCCGAAGGCGAGCTGCAGGCGCTCGTCAGGAGCCTCGCCGAATTGCCGCGCGTCATGGGCCAGGTACTCAACAGCATCCAGCCGGAGATCGAGTTCTTGTCGCGCGAACTGTCAAAGTATCGTGACGTCCTGTATCTCGGCCGTGGCACCAGTTTCCCGCTAGCGATGGAAGGAGCGCTGAAGCTCAAGGAGATTTCCTACATCCATGCCGAAGGCTATGCAGCGGGTGAATTGAAGCACGGGCCAATCGCATTGATAGACGAGAACATGCCGGTGATCGTCATCGCGCCCCATGACCGCTTTTTCGACAAGACCGTCTCCAACATGCAGGAAGTGGCTGCCCGTGGAGGGCGGATTATCCTCATCACCGATAAAAATGGGGCAGCCGCATCGAAACTCGACACCATGCACACGCTCGTGCTGCCGGTAGTCGACGAGATTATCGCGCCAATGATCTTCTCGCTGCCGATACAGCTTCTTGCCTACCACACGGCGCTCTTCATGGGGACAGATGTAGACCAGCCGCGCAATCTCGCAAAATCGGTCACGGTCGAATGATTGTGAACCTGTACAGATGGCGAAGCTCTCGATGGAAAGCTACCCTTTGTCTGGATCCGGATGAAAACCAGATGACCAGTGTTTGCTGGAATTTGGAATCCCTTTTTTCGGCCGGTCGATCGGGGCACAGGGCGATCGAGCTTCCTAGAGCCGACGTCAGCACGCAGCCGGGGGCTTTCAAGAGTGGGTCTTTCGCTCCCCCGCCGGTGGAGATTGGCCGAAGGAAGCAGTGTCCGTACCGGGAGTTCGAGTTGGTGT
Source organism: Mesorhizobium sp. M0088 (assembly GCF_040322895.1). Lineage (NCBI taxonomy): Bacteria > Pseudomonadati > Pseudomonadota > Alphaproteobacteria > Hyphomicrobiales > Phyllobacteriaceae > Mesorhizobium > Mesorhizobium sp. M0088. Next base: position 156,131 of record NZ_JAMYUI010000015.1, on the reverse strand, counting down.
TCAGAGTTCCAGGGCCCCCTCCTGAGATGGCCTGATCGGCTGTAGCGCATCCGACCTGCGATCCTTCGCGAATAATTCTCGCCGTTGGCTTTCTTGATTAGAAGGAGGTGAGCCGCCATATTCCGATCCAGCTCCTAATTCAGGCGGCCCATTCCATGGATGAAGCCGGTCCGGCTGAATGGACGTCCATTTTTTGATTTGCTTGGTCTGCGCCGCCGGGGGGGTATCTCCCGAGGGAGCTCCCATGTTCTTGGAGATGTTTATGAACGATTCGCGCATTCCCGAACCAGTCTTGACGGCTATGTCGCAGGGGACCCACATCGTCCGCGCTTATCGTGAGCACCTTGGGTATTCGATCGAGGACCTGACGGTCGCGAGCGGGCTTGCCGCTGAGGAAATTCAAAACATCGAGCGAGGTCTGAGGTACAACAAGGGATATCGGGATCGGATAGCGAGATCGCTTTCCATACCTGTGGGAATCCTTGAGGCAGAGTCGCACATTTCGGACGCCGCCTGATCAGTCGGATGATCCGCAATGGGTGGACTACCGCTCTTGTGATGTGAAGCTTGCGGCTGATTGTAGACGCTGATTCCGTTGGGATGCCTCTGGCGCAGTACCGCCAAGAGAATCTCGTCAACTTTCCGATGCAGGAACCCTTCACATGGGCTCGCGAACAACAAGGCGATGTAGCCGCCCGGAGTGCTACGAAACGTGCACGAGGGCATCGGCTCGCGACGAAGGATTGTAACGGCGAACTCTTGGTAGTTCGGCGAGGCGATGCTGGCGCTTGAGCATCAACTCGGCCTACGAGAGTGGCTACTCCTAGGCTGAATCGGCCAACATGGCCGGCATCGCGCCGCTCTGAAAATAACATGGCGGGCATCCTGACGTTTCCGGGTTGACTATGGGTGTTCGAACCACGAAAAGGGGCCGCTCTTCGTGAGTGGCGTGCGCCGGCAGTCTAACCCCAAGCCCCCCCGCCCAGGCTGCCGGCGCGCTTCTAGAAAGATCGAGGTAGGCACTCGCTGCGCTCTGCCCGCCGACACCTTGTGCTTCCTCCAGCGAGTCCAGCGGACCACCATGGGTGTTGCCAGTTCTGGTGCTTACCCACGTCCATTTGCGATCTCGGGTCATTGAGAGTACCGCAAGCACCCTCTCTGCTGGATGGCAACGCGGCTCGCGCCGCCCGTATGCAGCGCAAGCTCCATGCACGAGGTCGTCCCTTCAAAATACTTGATGCAGTTGCGCTTGCGTAGCTCCTTGCATGCGCTCGATGCCAGGAGGAGACCTCTGTCTAAACGCTCGCATCGATGCAACGCCGTTGATCACCATCATCGCGGCGACCGCTTCGCGGGGGGCCGCAGCCGTTTTGGAGCATGACGATCATGCCGGCGCCATCGCAGTGACGCACATGCAAAATTCACAGATGCATTCTCGCCCAATGCTAGGTGCCCAGCATATGTCCGGCATCCCGCAACGCGGCTACGAAGAGACGGGCATTGCCGTTGGCATCCATCTTGGCCTGCATCGACAGGGGCATCCTGTGCCAGCTCTCCAAGGACGCAATGTAATGTGAGAACATACCGTTAACGATGCAATAGTGGGTAACTAGGCCGTGTACATCCAACGCCAGCACGCCGAATTGGCCGCCGTGATATCGGATGGCAGCGACCCGCTGGACCTGCGCGTCACCGTCGATCCGCACGTCGAAAAGCAGGATGCCGCGGCTCCTGGTGGCTATCTCGGCGGCTTTTTCAGCGAAGCTCAACGAGAGCGAGCGGACGCTTTCGACTGCCATCTGTAAAACCATCAAGTTCAGTTCATCCACTGACATAAGGTACCTGTGCGCAAGACATGGGTGATTGCAATCGACCACACCGCTTGTTCACAGATGTCGGCTCATCACCGGTTATTCAGGGTTTGCCGGTCATCTTTGCGGCAAGCCATCCGGGCTCCTTGTACCCTGCAACCGTTGCAGTGGCGTCCCTCGGCGCTCGGAACCGCCAGGCTCTGCTCGTCGAGAACTTTGTCCGCGAGCAGCGTTCGCTTGAGCATTCCGCTGAAGCGTGACGTCTCACCAGTCCGTGTCCTTCCAGCTCACCGCGAGGGCGTTTTGCGCACCGCACGCAAGCGCACGAAACTGGTCTCCGTTCACTTCACAAAATGGTTTTCCTGAAGTACTGGAGCGCAGAGAAATCTCCGGTCGCAGCCTACCCGGTTAAAACAAGGACCCAACGATGAAGACTCTCGTCGTCTGCTCCGGCGGATTGGATTCCGTTACTCTTGCTCACAAGGTGGCAGCGGAGCACCAGCTTACCGGCCTGCTATCGTTCGATTACGGCCAACGGCATAGGAAGGAATTGGGCTTCGCCACCCTTTGCGCGGAGCGCCTGGGCGTCCCGCAGCGAATCATCGACATCCACGAGATCGGCGGCGGCCTTTCCGGCTCCGCGCTGACCGACAATGTGGACGTGCCCGATGGGCACTATGCCGAAGATACGATGAAGGTAACGGTGGTGCCCAACCGGAACGCCATCATGTTGGCCATTGCCTTCGGCCTCGCCGCAGCGCAAGACGCTGACGCGGTGGCGACGGCCGTGCATGGTGGGGATCATATTGTCTATCCCGATTGCCGTCCGGCCTTCATCGATGCTTTCCAGATGATGCAGGACCACGCGCTCGACGGCTACGCGCAGATTCGCCTTTATGCACCCTATGTGAACCTGACGAAGGCGGACATTGTTAGGGATGGAGCCACATACGGCACGCCGTTTGCGCAGACCTGGTCCTGTTACAAGGGCGCCGAGCGTCATTGCGGGAGGTGCGGGACCTGCGTCGAGCGGCGTGAGGCGTTTCACATCGCTGGGCACCCGGACCCAACCGAGTACGAGGACTCCGACTTCTGGCTCGGAGCGCTGCGAAGGACCACCGCGTAATGTTCCGCATCACCAAGGAATTCCACTTCTCAGCCTCGCATCAGCTCACCTCATTGCCACCCGATCACCAATGCGCGCGCCTGCACGGACATAACTACATCGTCGAAGTGGAGCTTTCAGCGAATGGACTGGACGATCACGGCTTCGTGCGCGACTACCACGATTTGGCGCCATTCAAACGCTACATCGACGAGAGCTTCGACCACCGACATCTCAACGACGTGCTGGGACACGAGCAAGTCACGGCGGAATATCTGGCCAGACATTTCTACGACTGGTGCAAGGCACGCCTGAGCGAAACCGCGGCCGTGCGGGTGAGCGAAACGCCGAAAACCTGGGCGGAATACCGGCCATGACCAATACGCATCCCGCAATCCGCGTTAGCGAGATTTTCGGGCCGACGATCCAGGGCGAGGGCGTGCTCATAGGTTTGCCGACGATCTTCGTCAGAACCGGCGGGTGTGACTTTCGCTGTTCCTGGTGCGACAGCCTGCATGCTGTGGACAATCAATTCCGCCATGAATGGGAGATGATGTCCGTCGGCGCGGTGTGGAAAAATGTGCTTGCGCTTTCCGGTGGCCGCCCGCTTATGGTGTCACTGTCAGGCGGCAATCCGGCCATCCAGCCGCTCGGCGCGCTCATCGACCGAGGCCATGGTGACGGTTACCGTTTTGCGCTGGAAACCCAAGGTTCGCTTGCCAGGGACTGGTTTGCGCACCTTGACGTGCTGATCCTCAGCCCAAAGCCGCCGTCAAGCCAAATGACGACAGATTGGGCCGCTGTCGAGGCGTGCCTCCAGGCGGCACAAGGCAAGCCCCAAATCGTGCTCAAGCTCATTGTTTTCGACGAAAGGGACTACGCCTACGCGAAAGACGCCGCTGCGCAATTTCCGCAACTTCCGATCTATCTGCAACCCGGCAATCACACGCCGCCACACCCGGCAAATGATGACGCGCCCGTCGACCTTGACGGAATATTGAAGCGCATGGAGTGGCTGGTTGACAGCGTGACCCGCGACAAATGGTTCGAAGCCCGCGTGCTACCGCAGCTGCACGTTATGCTCTGGGGTAACAAGAGAGCCGTCTAGGCCAGGCCCTTTCCACCGGAACTGCACCGGCATATTCGGCTGAACGGGTGGTTCAACGTTGACCGCGCTGCCGGGGTGCTTGCGGACTTCTGCCACCGGCCCAAGTGTTGTCAGCCGCTTGCACGGCACCTTGCATTCTCCTTGCAAGGTCGAAGGGAGCTGTCGCCGACAACCATGATCTGACAGGCAGGGCATGAGCGGGCGATATCGTCGCTATGCCAAGACGCGTCTGGTCCGCTTCGAACCGTCTCGGCCGACGGTCGCCGGTCAACAGTGGAAAACGATCGCAATCGGTTCACGATCGAGTGAGAGCCATGACCGTTCCTCTGCGGTGCTCAGACTGCCGCCGAGTGCCTGGCCGTTCCAGTTTCGAAATATTTGTCGAACCTGGCCGCGATGCTTCGGACGAAAGGGCGACTTTCAGCCGGCACAACGAATCTGTCGCCATCAAGTTCAAGCAATCGAACCGGATCGTGGAGGGCCATGGAACTTGACTGAAGGAGGAGCCTCTGGCCGGCCTCGCCGAAGCGTTCCACCAGATCGATGGCCGAGAAGGCGAAGTCGCACATCAAACGTTCGATGATCCAGCCGCGAACGCGGTCGTCGTTGGAAAGTGCGATACCCCGAACAGCGGCCAGCCCGCCGTCATCAACCGTGCATCGATATTCGCTGGTCGAAGGCATATTCTGCGCATAGCCCTGCCGAAACTGGCTGATGGACGATGGGCCTAGCCCAATCAAGGTTTCGCAGCAATCGTCGGTGTAACCCTGAAAGTTCCGGTGCAGTGTTCCGGCGCGGGCGGCAAGGGCCAGGGCATCGCCGGGTTTGGCGAAATGGTCGAGGCCGATTGCTTCGTACCCCTGGTCCACGATCGCCCGCGCCGCCAGTTGCAATTGAGCAAATCTCTCCGCGGGACCGGGCAGCCATGCCTCGTCTATCATGGTCTGATGTTTCTTGAACCACGGCACATGGGCGTAGCCAAAAAGCGCTATCCTGTCGGGTTCCAAGGTCAGCGCCTGCGCGACGGTGGAGGAGACGCTCTCCCTCGTCTGGTGCGGCAAGCCGTAGAGCAGGTCTAGATTGACCGATTCGACGCCGCGCGAACGAACACCGTCGACTACCGCTTTGGTCTGCAAAAAGCTCTGCTCGCGGTTGATTGCCTTCTGAACCTTCGGATCGAAGTCCTGGACGCCGAGGCTCGCACGGGTCGTGCCGATTTCGGCAAGCGCATCGAGGCGGGCATCGTCCATATCATTGGGTTCGATTTCAACGCTGATCTTGGCGCCGGGAAGAAAGGCGAAGCTGTTGCGCAGGACGCTTCCCAGCGCCACAATATCCTCAGGTTCCAGCATCGTCGGGGAACCGCCGCCGAAATGAACCGCGCGAACTCGGCCCTTGCCGGTAACAAGGCCGCCAACCGTGGCGATCTCCGCATACAGCGAGCGCAGATAAGCGGCCACCGGCTCGTAGTGGCGGGTCTGTTTGGTATTGCACGCGCAGAACCAGCAGAGCCTGTCGCAATAGGGAATATGCAGGTAAAGCGATATCTCGTCACCACCTTCGAGCGCCTCCAACCAGCCTCGGTAAACGACGGCATCGACGCCCGCATGGAAATGGGGCGCAGTCGGATAACTGGTATAGCGCGGGACGTTCTCGCCAAGTCTGGCAGCTAGCTTTTGTCGCATGTCGTGGTCCACCGTGTTTGCGTCGCCCGAACTGTGGATGCTTGGATGAGCCTAAGCCCTGATTTCGATCAACCTTCAGCACGGACAAACTGCCGCAAGGATTTTTCTACCGTGGATTGCTATCCTGCCCGCACTGGACCGGTAGAGCGATCGAATGACATTACGGCAGGATATTCACAGTTCCGGCATTCCCGTTCTTTGCTTGCCTTGCGAGGCACGGCGCCGCGGTGTCTGTGGCGCGCTCGAGCCAGACGATTTGGCTCAGCTCGCCAAGACGTCGTCGCGGCACAATATCGAGCCGGGGGTCGAACTGATCGGCGACGCCGAGGCGGTCGACTGTTATTCAAACGTGCTTTCAGGCGTGGTGAAGCTCACGAAGAGCCTTTCGGACGGCCGCCAGCAGATCGTCGGTCTCCAGTTCGCGCCGGATTTTCTGGGACGGCCCTTCAAGATGAAAAGTGCGATCAATGCGGAAGCGGCAACAGCTGTCTCGCTATGCTCGTTTCCGAGAGCGGCCATCGAACGGATGATGAAGCAGTCACCCGAATTTGTGCATCGCCTGCTCAAGCAGGCGCTGAACGAACTCGACGAGGCCCGCGAATGGATGGTGACTCTGGGGCGCAAGACCGCACCAGAGAAGGTGGCGAGCTTTCTCCTCATGATTGCCCGGAACATCGACTCCAATGTTGACCCGGCGGCTAGGTCGGCGTGCTTCGAGCTGCCGATGACGCGTGCCGACATCTCTGATTTCCTTGGAATCACTAACGAGACCGTGAGCCGTCAGCTGACCAGCCTGAGAATGGACGGCGTGATTCGGATCGAGAACAACCGCCGCGTCACCGTGGACAGCATGAGCCGGCTGGAACGGCGCTGCGGCGGCCGAGGCGCAATAGCCGTTTGAATGACACGAAGCTGCATGGCCCACGCCACTTACTTCATTCGGGGCAGGGCATGCTCGCGTTGGGCTCAGAAGACATCGCGTAGCGACAGCCCGTTCTAATTCCGATCGTATACGCCAGTTGCGTTTGGGCTCGTCGGCGAAGCATCCACACTTGGCCGAAGTCAATATGCCTCATACGCAGGCGAAAATCGCCGTCCAAACTATAAATGTCGCGAAGGCAGCGCAACGCTGGCGCTGGCTGTTCCAAGGCATTGAAACGATCGACGTTCGGTAAGGCATCGGCCTGCTTACCAGCGTCAAGGTGCGCTTCCCCACACGCCCGCGGTCGCCTCCTACCCGGGCCCCGACTGGGGACGCCGGGCCTGTCCATAAACCGTCGGCCGGTGCTGCACTTCCACATTCGACACAGTCTGATCGCAACGAACTCGATGCTGCTCGAAGCAAAATGGTGCGGCTCTGACATGGATCAGGGCGAGCAGGCGACGGCTGCGCAATAAGGCACCGCGGTTTGGCATCCGCCGGAATTGGAAATCGGGGCTTGCGATGAAATTCGGCAAAGAAATCGTGCTTCTAAGCCTGTTCGCATTCGCGGCTTTGGTGGCCGCTGGCGCTGGGATGGATGAACCCTTTCGCCAGCATATGTGGGTCTTGTTCTTCGCCTTGGCTGGCTTCACTGCGATCCTGTTGCGCAACACTGAGTTCAAGCCTGCCGCGCCGATCGACCCGTCCGCTTACATGGACGGGCCAATCCGCTATGGCGCCATCGCCACCATGTTCTGGGGTGTCATCGGCATGCTTGTCGGCGTGGTCATCGCGCTGCAGCTTGCCTATCCCGATCTCAACATCCAGCCATGGTTCAACTTTGGCCGTTTGCGGCCACTGCATACGTCGGGAGTCGTCTTCGCCTTCGGCGGCAACGCGCTGCTTTGCACGTCTCTCTATGTCGTGCAACGCACCTGCCGCGCCCGGCTGTTCGGCGGCGATCTCGGCTGGTTCGTGTTCTGGGGCTACCAGCTCTTCATCGTCATGGCAGCGACTGGCTACCTGCTCGGCATCACCGAGAGCCGCGAATACGCCGAGCCCGAATGGTATGTGGACATCTGGCTGACCATTGTCTGGGTCGCCTATCTCATCCTGTTCCTCGGCACGATCCTGAAGCGCAAGGAACCCCACATCTACGTCGCTAACTGGTTCTACCTGTCCTTCATCGTCACCATCGCGATGCTGCATGTGGTCAACAACCTCTCCATGCCCGCCTCCTTCCTGGGCTCGAAGAGCTATTCGGCTTTCTCCGGGGTCCAGGACGCTCTGACGCAATGGTGGTATGGCCACAACGCCGTGGGTTTCTTTCTGACCGCCGGCTTTCTCGGCATGATGTATTATTTCGTACCCAAGCAGGCGAACCGGCCGGTCTATTCCTACCGGCTGTCGATCGTCCATTTCTGGGCAATCATCTTTCTCTACATCTGGGCTGGACCCCATCATTTGCACTACACCGCCTTGCCCGATTGGGCGCAGACGCTCGGCATGGTGTTCTCGATCATGCTGTGGATGCCGTCATGGGGCGGCATGATCAATGGCCTGATGACGCTGTCGGGCGCCTGGGACAAGCTCCGCACCGATCCGATCATCCGCATGATGGTGATGGCCATCGCCTTCTACGGCATGTCCACCTTCGAGGGTCCGATGATGTCGATCAAGACGGTCAACTCGCTGTCGCACTACACCGACTGGACCATTGGCCACGTCCATTCCGGCGCGCTCGGCTGGGTTGGCATGATCTCGTTCGGCGCAATCTACTTCATGGTGCCGAAGCTGTGGAATCGTGAACGGCTCTATTCACTCAGGCTCGTGACCTGGCACTTCTGGCTGGCGACGCTCGGCATCGTTGTCTACGCGTCGGTGATGTGGGTATCGGGCATCATGCAGGGCCTGATGTGGCGCGAATACGACGAGCAGGGCTTCCTCGTCTATTCCTTCGCCGAAACCGTCGCCGCCATGCACCCCTACTATGTGATGCGCGCCATCGGCGGAGCCATGTACCTTTCCGGCGCCCTGATCATGGCCTGGAACATCGCCATGACCATCCTTGGCTACCGGCGCGAGGAGGATCCGATGCCCGGCTCCGTTCCCGCCCTCCAGCTTGCGCGATGATGAGACAGCAAATGAGGTTGATGAACAGACACGCGGTCATCGAGAAGAACGCTACACTTCTTCTCCTCGGGTCGCTGCTGGTCGTGACAATCGGCGGCATCGTCGAGATCGCGCCGCTGTTCTATCTCGACAACACGATCGAGAAGGTCGAAGGCATGCGGCCCTACTCGCCGCTCGAACTGGTCGGGCGCAACATCTATGTGCGTGAGGGATGCTATCTCTGCCATAGCCAGATGATCAGGCCGTTCCGCGACGAGGTTGAGCGCTACGGCCATTACAGCCTGGCGGCCGAGTCGATGTATGATCATCCCTTCCAGTGGGGATCGAAGCGCACCGGACCGGACCTCGCTCGGGTTGGCGATCGCTACTCCAATCTTTGGCATGTCGAGCACCTCACGGACCCTCGTTCCGTGGTGCCGGAATCCATCATGCCGAGCTATGGCTTTCTGAAGGATAGGCCGATCGCGGTGAAGGATTTCTCGACGCATCTGGTTGCCAACAGGCGCGTCGGCGTCCCCTACTCCGACGACATGGTCGTTAACGCCAATGCCGATTTGATGACGCAGGCTGATCCCAACGCCGACACATCCGGCCTCGAGGCCCGCTACCCCAAGGCCAAGATCGGCGATTTCGACGGTGATCCGCAGCAAGTCACCGAAATGGACGCCCTGGTTTCCTATCTCCAGATGCTCGGCACGCTTGTCGATTTCAAGAACTACGATGAGACCGCGGGCTACCGCTGAGGACAATGGCGATGACGTACAATTTCATGCGGGAGTTTGCCGACAGCTGGGGCCTGCTTGCCATGGCTCTTTTCTTCATCGGATCCGTTGCCTTTGCACTTCGTCCCGGCAGCCGCGGGCAAGCCGGCGAAGCAGCTCAAATTCCTCTGAAGGAGGACTGATCATGAGCAGCGATCACATTGACGAGGTTTCCGGCATCTCGACGACCGGTCATGAGTGGGACGGCATTCGCGAGCTCAACAACCCGCTCCCGCACTGGTGGGTCATCACCTTCTACATCACCATCGTCTGGGCGATCGGTTACACAATTGCCTACCCGGCATGGCCGCTGTTGCACTCCGCGACAAAGGGCGTACTTGGCTATTCCAGCCGCAACGAAGTCAAGAACGAGTTGTCCGCGGCCGAAGCGGCAAAGGGCAAATATGTCGCCGCAATAGAGTCGAAAAGTGTTTCGGAGATTGCTGCGGATGACACGCTGCGCGAATTCGCCGTCGCTGCCGGCGCCGCCGCGTTCAAGGTCAATTGCGTGCAGTGCCACGGTTCCGGCGCCCAGGGGTCCAAGGGCTTTCCGAACCTAAATGACGACGACTGGCTGTGGGGCGGCGAGGTGGACCAGATCCAGCAGACGATCGCTCATGGCATCCGCTTCGCCTCCGACCCGGCTACGCGCCTGTCGGAAATGCCGGCCTTTGGCGACATCATCACCGCCGATCAGATCAAACAGGTCAGCACCTACGTTGCCAGCCTGTCCGGCACTGTCGGCGATCAATCGTTGGTCGCGCCCGGCGCCAAGGTCTTTGCCGAAAATTGCGTGGCCTGTCACGGCGACAATGCAAAAGGCAACAAGGAACTCGGCGCTCCAGATCTGACCGACGCCATCTGGCTCTACGGGTCAGGCGAAGCGGCCATCACCGCCCAGGTCACCGCGCCGAAACAGGGCGTGATGCCGGCCTGGGGCGCGCGCCTCGGCGAGACCAAGGTCAAGGAACTGTCGGTCTACATCCATTCGCTTGGCGGCGGAGAATAGGAGCAGAAGCCTATTCTCGTCCTCCCCCTCCCGCCAAGCGACGAGGCCCGGCGCAAGCCGGGCCTCGGCATCATCCAGAACCGATGAGTCGGTTTCCGGCGAAATCGTCGCTGGTGACTGGAGCTTCTCGTGCTTGATAACACGCAAATAGAAAGGATCGAACCCACGCCGGCCAACTCCGCCAAGGTGCGTCAGCCAATGTACGCTGCGCGCAAGAAGATCTTCCCGAAGCGGGCCTCGGGCAGCTTTCGCCAGTTCAAATGGCTGGTGATGGCGGTCACGCTCGGCATCTACTATCTGACCCCGTGGCTGCGCTGGGACCGTGGCCCGTTTGCGCCGGACCAGGCCGTGCTGCTCGATGTCGCCAACCGGCGTTTCTACTTCTTCTTCATCGAGATATGGCCGCAGGAATTCTATTATGTGGCAGGCCTTCTGGTCATGGCCGGCGTCGGTCTTTTCCTGATCACGTCGACTGTTGGCCGTGCCTGGTGCGGCTATACGTGCCCGCAGACCGTATGGGTCGATCTGTTCCTGGTCGTCGAGCGGGCCATCGAGGGTGACCGCAATGCGCGCATCAAGCTCGACGCCGGTCCCTGGACCAGCCGCAAACTCGTGCTGCGGGTGTCGAAACACGCCATCTGGCTGATCATAGGCGCGCTGACGGGCGGCGCGTGGATCTTTTATTTCGGTGACGCGCCCAGCCTGCTTGGCGAACTCTTCACCGGCACGGCAGCCCCCGTCGCCTACATCACCGTCGCCGTGCTGACGGCAACGACCTACACGTTCGGCGGGCTGATGCGCGAGCAGGTCTGCACCTATATGTGCCCATGGCCGCGCATCCAGGCAGCGATGCTCGACGAAAGTTCGCTCACCGTCACCTACAATGACTGGCGCGGCGAACCGCGTTCGCGTCATGCGAAGAAGGTGCAAGCTGCAGGGCAGTCCGTCGGCGACTGCGTCGACTGCAATGCCTGTGTCGCGGTCTGCCCGATGGGGATCGACATTCGCGACGGCCAGCAGCTCGAATGCATCACCTGCGCGCTCTGCATCGACGCCTGCGACGGCGTCATGGACAAGCTCGGCAGGGAGCGTGGGCTGATTTCCTACGCGACGCTCTCCGATTACAACGCCAACATGATGCTGGCGACCGCGGGCGGCTCCAGTTCAGTCAACCCGTCGCTGGTCAGGACTGCTGGTGGCCTGTTCTCCGACAAGGTGGCGCATTTCCATGTCAGCAAGATCTTCCGGCCACGCACTTATGTCTACATGGGTTTGTGGTCGCTGATCGGTCTCGGCCTGCTCTATTCGCTGCTGACGCGCGATCGGCTCGAAGTCAACGTGCTGCACGACCGCAATCCGCAATTCGTCACGCTCTCCGACGGCTCGATCCGCAACGGCTACACCGTCAAGCTGCTCAACATGATTCCCGAACCGCGGACCATTGTTGTCACTATGCAGGGCTTGCAGGGCGCCGAGATGAGCGTCGTCGGCGACGACATCCCGGCAGGCCGTTCTGTCGCCATTCCGGTCGAACCCGACCGCCTGAAAATGCTGAAGGTCTTCGTGCGCCAGCCAGCGGGTCAAATCCAGGACACAGCGCAGACCTTCACGTTCCGTGTCGAGGACAAGGCGAGCTTCGAGTCGGACGAATACACCGCCACCTTCAACGCGCCGGAGACTGCCAGATGAGCGCCAGAACACAAAAAACCCGCGAATTCACCGGCAGGCACATGCTGTTCACCATCCTTGCCTTCTTCGGTGTGGTCATCGCGGTCAATCTGACCATGGCCACGCTCGCCAACACAAGTTGGACCGGCCTTGTCGTCGAAAACACCTATGTGGCGAGCCAGCAATTCAACAAGCAGGCCGAGGAGGGGCGCGCGCAGGCAGCCCTTGGCTGGACCGGCAAGCTGACCATTGCATGGGGCGAAGTCCGCTACGGCCTCACCGACGCCGCCGGCAAGCCGGTTCCCTTGCACGGCGTCAAGGTGCTGTTTCGCCATCCCGCATACGAAAAAGAGGATGAATCCATCAAGCTCGTCCTCGCCTCGGGTCAGGAATTCGCCGCCCAGCATTTGCCGAAGGATGGTGTCTGGATCGTCGAAGTCGACGCCGATGCCGGCCTGGATAAACCGTATCGCGACGTCCGCAGGATCATGATTTCCAATGGAGCGCTGCAATGAGTTGTTGTGCACCGGGCGCCGAAATGGCGCTTGATCTGGTCAACGCCGGATCGGTCCTGCCGTCCAGCCAGGAGATCAGGCTGGCGAGCCGATCGCTTGGCGATGATCTCCGCCAGACCGATCTTTCGGTCCCCACGGTTCATTGCGCGGCCTGCATCCAGGCGATCGAGACAGCACTGGGAAAGCTCGATCAAGTGGAGAGCGCTCGTGTCAACCTGTCGACGAAGCGGGTCGCGGTCCGCTGGCGTGGAAACCAGGTACCACCATTCGTCGCCGCGCTGGGACGGCTGGGGTACGAGGCGCATCTGTTCGACCCCGAGGTCGACAACAAGGACAAGACGCTTTCGGAGCTGATCCGCGCCGTTGCTGTCGCCGGCTTTGCGGCGGGCAACATCATGCTGCTTTCGGTCTCTGTCTGGTCCGGTGCTGAAGGCGCTACCCGCGACCTGTTCCACTGGGTCTCGGCGCTTATCGCCATCCCTGCACTAGCCTTCGCCGGCGGCATCTTCTTCCGCTCGGCCTGGAATGCGTTGCGCCACGGTCGCATGAACATGGACGTGCCGATCGCGGTCGGGGTGTCGCTGGCATACGCCATGAGCCTCTATGAGACGATCACCCATGGCGACCACGCCTATTTCGACGCATCGGTGTCGCTGCTGTTCTTCCTCCTGATCGGCCGCACGTTGGATCACGTCATGCGCGAACGTGCCCGGACCGCCGTGAAAGGCCTGTCCCAGTTGGCCGCACGTGGCGCCCTGGTGCTGCGCGGCGATGGTGCACGCGACTATCTGCCGGTTGGCGAGATCGAACTTGGCATGCTGCTGTTGATCGCTGCCGGCGAGAGAATCCCCGTCGACGGCAAGATCATTCAAGGGGCCTCGGATCTGGACTGCTCGTTGGTTTCCGGCGAGAGCACGCCTCGAAACGTAGCGGCAGGCGAAGCCGTGCAGGCCGGTGTCCTCAACCTAACCGGCCCGCTGACGATCGAGGCGACCGCCGCCGCGAAAGATTCGTTTCTGGCGGAAATGGTTCGGCTGATGGAGTCCGCAGAGGGCGGCCGCGCGCATTATCGCCGGATCGCCGATCGTGTTTCAGCGCTCTATGCCCCGGTGGTTCATCTCACAGCCTTCGCGACGTTCCTTGGCTGGATGGCGGCGACCGGTGACTGGCACCGGGCGATAACCATCGCCATTGCCGTTCTGATCATCACATGCCCGTGCGCGCTCGGCCTCGCCGTACCGATCGTCCAGGTGGTCGCGGCGCGGCGCCTGTTCGAGAACGGCATCATGGTCAAGGACGGTTCGGCCATGGAGCGCCTGGCGACGATTGATAGAGCGGTGTTCGACAAGACCGGAACGCTCACCCTCGGCCAGCCCCGGCTGGTCAATGCGGACTCGATTGATCCGGCCATGCTGGCAATCGCGGGAGACATGGCTGCGCACTCGCGTCACCCGTTTTCGAAGGCCATAGCCGGTTTTGCCCGCCTTGGCGGGCAGCACAAATTCGATGCCGTCACCGAGCACCCGGGTTTCGGGATCGAAGCCACAGCGACAGGTAGCACCTGGCGGCTGGGCCGGCGCGGATGGGCTGGATGGAAGGCCCGGACCGGCGGCGAAGGCAGACATGGCTATGGCGGAACGGTGCTGACAAAAGACGGGTTCATTGTCGCGACCTTCGATTTTGAGGACGCGCTGCGCGCCGACGCCAGGGCGGCGATCGGGCAATTGACCCATGCTGGGGTGTCGGTGGAAATGCTGTCGGGCGATACCGCGGGCGCCTGCGGCGAAGTTGCAAAAATGCTGGGTATCGACAATTTTATTCCGTGCCTGCTGCCGTCCGGCAAGGTCGAACGCATTGAGACGGCGGCGAAAGACGGACACAGGGTTCTGATGGTTGGCGACGGTCTCAACGACACGCCTGCGCTGAGCGCTGCGCATGTCTCGATCGCTCCTGCCACCGCCGCCGACATTGGCCGCAACGCGGCCGATTTCGTATTCCTGCGCGAAAGCCTTCTGGCAGTGCCTCTCGCGCTGGATGTCTCGCGCAAGGCGGGAAGCCTGATTCGCCAGAACATCGTGATCGCGATCGTCTACAATGCCATCGCCGTGCCGATCGCCATACTGGGGCATGTCACGCCTCTTATCGCCGCGATTGCCATGTCAGCCTCGTCATTGCTCGTGGTTGGAAATGCCATGCGTCTGCAAGGCTTCGCAACGGGTGCGTCGTCCGCAATTGCGCGGCAAGACAGGCCCGCGCGCGCCGGCGCCATGGCTCAATCGTCATGACGACGCTCGTCTACCTCATCCCCGTAGCGCTATTCCTTGGCGCACTCGGCCTGTCCGGCTTCCTTTGGGCGTTGAGAAGCGGCCAGTACGAGGATCTCGATGGCGCGGCGGAGCGCATTCTCATCGACAGCGACGACGGCGCGGAGAATGCCACTCGTTCCAAGTGACTCAGATCAACGCGCCGCGGGTCGGGATGTCCTATCGTCGTCCGACGAAAGATCAGGAGGGTGAGGATGCAAGCCGAATCCTTAATGACAAAGCCAGTCATCACGACGCATGCGAACGCGACGATCGCCTAAGCGGTCATGCTTTCAAGCAAAGTCAGCTGCCTGCCGGTAACGACCAGCGACGGCACCTTGGTTGGCATTGTAAGCAAAAGCGACTTCTTGCGCCGAGAGGAACTCGGAACCCAGCGTGTGCGTCCGCGATGGCTGGAGCTTGATCTTGGCCCGGGCACAACCGCCAATGACTATGTGTGCGCTCGAATGGACGGATCATCCATCAGGTGATGACCACACACCTCATCTCGGCGCCTCCTGTCGACCTCATGATGCAACACCGCATCAACAATGTCCCGATTGTCGATCGGGAAAGGGTCGTCGGCATCATCACGCGAACTGATTTGCTGCTTGTCCTGATCCGCCATGCCGAAACAGGGAACCACGCCACCCGATGACGAACTGATCCGCAAGGCTATCCTTGCCGAACTGCAGCCACAAACCTGGAGCGGTGGGACTTGATCGATGTGAGGGTCAGCGACGGCCTTGTCGAACTGAAGGGGGCGATTGTCGACGAGCGTCAGCGGAAGGCAGCGATCGTTGCGGCTGAGAAGGTTGCCGGCGTCGGGCAAGTCAAGGACCGCCTCCTCCTCAGTACGGATCCGTTCTCAGTGATGGTTTCATAGCTGCGAAAAAAGCGGGGACGCCAAGCAGAGTCCCTTTGGTTTGCTCCCTTCCCACATCATTTGGACATGAGGCCGTCGGCGAGTTCCTTCGGCGTCTAGCGCGTTATGGTCGGAGAGCACGCTGTCGGCAGCAAGACGCCCGTCCTGACGGAAATGCGATGGCCGCTGCCTGTTTTGGTGGGGCTTGGACCGGGGCTTCCTGTGGATCTTGAAGAGCGGCCAATACGAAGATCTCGACGGCTCCGCCGAGCGGGTCCTTATCGATCGGGAAGAGCCGCGAGGCTGAACCGGTTGGCGGCGCCAACGACTGTGCGGATGCTGGTCGTCAGTCGACCGAATCTTTGCTGGCGATTGCCCGCGTCATGACGATATCGGCGCGCGTGCGAAGAACGGATCAGCCACAATGCGTTGCCGAACCTTTGGCCAGGAGGGGCACGCGATTGGGAAGCCGACCATTCAGAATGCCCAGACATGCAGACGTTTTCACGGCAATCGACCACTCGACCGTGAACCCGCCGCTGCCGGGTTTGTCGAGCCTGGTTGATTCAGATCAGCGTTATCTCTTCATCGGCATGGTTTCATTGACCAGGCTTCCAACGGAGAACGCATGTCTATCGAGTTGGGGAGATGAGCGGCAAACCGTGGGTGATTGCGATGCTTCAAGAGCGCTTCGTATCGAAGATAGCCGCTATGGCGGCACGCTGATGGCCGGCTATGTCGACAAATTCGACATCATTGTCGTCGGAGCTGGGCCGGTCGGACTTGCCTTCGCAGCATCGCTCGCCTGGAGCCGACTCAAGGTGGCAGTGGTTGAACGGCAGTCGCTCGACAGCCTGGCGAATCCGGCTTTCGACGGTCGCGAGATCGCGCTGACCCACGCATCAGTGAGAATCCTTCGCGAGCTCGGCGCCTGGGATGCCATCCCCGCATCGGACAAATCACCGCTTCATGGCGCGCGCGTGCTCAACGGATCCAGCCCTTTCGCCCTGAGCTTCGATGCTCCCAGCGGATCTGGGGAACCACTCGGATTTCTGGTCCCAAATTGTCGGATCCGCGATGCCCTGTTCAAAATTGTCCACTTCCAGGATCATGCCCGGCTCCTGTGCGGCAACTCGGTCGTCAATGCAACAAATAGCGAAGACGAGGCGGTCATAACGCTTTCTGATGGCAGGCAATTGGCCGCTCGGCTGCTCGTAGCAGCGGATTCGCGTTTGTCCCCGATGCGCGACCTGCTCGGCATTGGCGCCAACATCCATCCGCTTGGCCACTCCATGCTGATTTGCCGAGTGAGGCACGAGCGCGTCCATCACCAGATCGCGGTCGAATGGTTCGACCACCATCAGACCATAGCGATGTTGCCGCTCATGGAAGGCGTGTCGTCGCTGCTTCTGACTTTGCGCTCAAGCGAGGCCGACAGACTGTCTGCTCTCGATGACGAATTGTTCCGCATGGAATTGATGAACAGGTGTCGAGGACGCCTCGGGCAGATGACCCTGGCAAGCACCCGCCATGCCTATCCGCTGGTCACGACCTGGGCGCACAAGTTCTCGGCTCCGAGTGCGGCACTGATCGGCGATGCTGCCATCGGCATGCACCCGGTGACCGCGCATGGCTTTAACATCGGCCTCAGCGGCCAGAAGCAACTCGCTCATAAAATACTGACAGCATGTCGCGCCCGCCGCGACATTGCCGATCCCGACATGCTCGGCAGATACGAAAGCCGGCTGCGGCTGTCGGCGGGGCCGCTCTATCATGCCACCAACATGCTTGTCGGTCTCTACTCAAGCGAGCACCCGGCGGCACGGCTTGCAAGACATGCTGCGCTCCGCTTTGCCCAACATCTTCCCTTTGTCCGCCATGGCATTTCGGCCATGCTCAGGCGGTGAATCGCACAGAGCGCTGCCGCTCTGGAACGCTGTCTCGGCGAGGCTTCCTTGTCTTGCTGGCGCGCGTCGTCGCGGGCACGGCTGCTTCCTGGTGACGTTGCCGATCATGGCATGATTCGGATCAAGGCACGCGCGCGGGCGAAGCCTTGATGATTCGGCAATGCTAAGCCAAAGGTGTGACCCGCAGCATGGTGAGCGCACTGGTTACCCTCGCTGGGTAGTTAACCCGTCCTTCAGTGGGCTTGCATAGGTTTGGTCCTCGCGAACAACGACGCAAGCAAGCTGGTCCATTCATGGCACCCCTAAAGGAAGAAGAATCGCTGGAGGCCAAAATCCGTCAGGATCAGCTTGCTGACCTGAGGGCCGGGCTCTTCGTGTCGATGCCGATAAGCGCGATCCTGTCAGGCCTGATTTGCGCGGTGCAGGCCCTTTCTGGCGGCGGCTTTGCCGCTGCAAGCTGGTTCCTGGTCGTCAATGCGCTAAATGCCGCCCGGCTTGCACTCGCCCGTTTTCAGCTAAAGGAAACGGGGCGCCATCAGGATTTGCTTGGCGTTTTGCCGCGCCTTCGCATGTTTGGCGTCCTTGCCCTTCTGGCAGGGTTTGCCTGGTCCTTCCCGGCCGTGCTGACTGTTGGATACACAACACCACAAGCACCGATGCATCTGGTCATACTGGCGGGCATTTCAGCTGGTGCGGTTACATATGGCAGTTCGTATGCCGCGGCGGCGACCAGCTTCATCACACCTCCACTCCTCATCACGGTGGCGTGCCTTTTGGCGAAAGGCAATTTTGAACGCTACATTCTGGCTTTCACCGTTCTGCTCTTCATGGGCGGCTTGGTCCGAGCTTCGTTTGTTGGGCAGGCGCGCTTCCGCGAAGCAAGCCGCCTGAGACATGAGGCAGAGCGATTTGCGTCGGAAATGGAGCGCAACTCCAGGGAGGACCATCTGACCGCCCTTCTCAACAGGCGGGGCCTTGAACACGCCATCGGTCGGTTCAAGACCGCGGATGGCCCCTTCGTGGCAATGCTGATTGATCTGGACGGCTTCAAATCTGTCAACGACACCTACGGTCACAGGACCGGTGATGAACTGCTTGTCATGATCGCCCGCCGCATAGAGCAGGAAGCACCCGAAGGCTCAACGCTCGCTCGTATCGGCGGCGATGAATTCGTGCTGGTTTTTCCCTCAACGAGAGCTTCGCTTTCTGCCAGTGATCTCGCCTCCAATATCATAGCCAAAATTGCTCGCCCCTATATCGAGGTCGCGTCCGTTCGGGTCGGGGCATCGATAGGGATATACTTGGCGCAGACGCCGAGCCTGACTGAAATGTTGTTGCGGGCGGATATCGCCCTGTATACGGCCAAGCGCCATGGCAGGAACGAATTTTGCCTGTTCGATGCCGAACTCGACAGGGAACTGCAACGTCGCCAGTCGATCGAACGGGATCTTCATTCGGCGATAAAGACGGGAAGATTGCAACCTTGGTTCCAGCCGATCGTGAAACTCGAAACCGAGACCGTGGTCGGTTTTGAAGCCTTGCTGAGATGGTCCCATCCGACGCATGGTGCCATCTCTCCACCCGAAATCATCACGGCCGCACGCGAAACCGGAATGCTTCAGCTGCTGACGCAAACCGTATTCGCCGACTGTTGTGCTTTTATCGACGGCTTGGTGAAAGCTGACTGTCGTGACATTCGTGTGGCGATGAATGTTTCCCCTCGCGAACTGGAAGCCGGCGATATCGACGACATGGTTCTGGATGGTCTGGCGGCAAGAGGCCTGCCTGCGACGATGTTCGAAATCGAGATTACCGAAGAATCGCCGGTGGACCCGGACAGAGTGGATGAAAAGCTCGGACGGCTTTCACATGCCGGTATTTCCATCGCGCTCGATGACTTCGGCACCGGCTTTTCTACCTTGGCATCTCTCAAGGACCGTCGGATACGCAAGGTGAAAATAGACCAGGGCTTCATTCGCGGCCTGGCCAAGTCCCGAGAGGACCGACTGCTTGTCAAATCGGTCATCGAACTCGGTGACATGCTCGGGATCGAGGTCATGGCCGAGGGCGTCGAAACAGAGGCGGATCGGCAAACCCTGCACAAGCTTGGCTGCCGAACCGCTCAAGGCTTCCTCTTCTCCAAGGCTGTGCCTTTGATGCAAGCACTGGAAGTGGCAGTCAAACAGCACGCGAACCAGTTGTGACCGCTCCCGCCGCGCCGGCCGTCGCGGCCGTGCGCTGCCGAATTTGGCTACAGAGACTTGCCTGCTCGAAACACGTGGCAGTGGGCGTTGTGCATCAGCCGGCGAACAGTTCCTTGTAGCCGGTCGTCACCATCCAGTTCGCACGGTCGATATGGCTGCGAAGAGCTTTGCGGGCGCGGACCGGGTCAATGGACGGGTCGATGCCGAGAATGCGCTCGGCCATCTCCTTTTCGCTGGCATTGTCGGCGCAGGCATC
The DNA here is from genome assembly GCF_040322895.1 of Mesorhizobium sp. M0088. Taxonomy (NCBI): domain Bacteria; kingdom Pseudomonadati; phylum Pseudomonadota; class Alphaproteobacteria; order Hyphomicrobiales; family Phyllobacteriaceae; genus Mesorhizobium; species Mesorhizobium sp. M0088. The sequence goes on along the minus strand of NZ_JAMYUI010000015.1, from coordinate 135,879 downwards.
CAGGATCCGCAGGTAGATTGTGAAATGCTCCCTGTCGTAGCTCGTGAGGTTCTCCGACCAGGGGACTTCATCGCTCAAAGTTGAGCTTCGAGTCTCATCTGTTCCCATTGGTCCATTCATGCCTGCGAACCTCGCCTGTGAGCGCACGCAGCATATCCCAAAATGGGATAATCCGAAACCGGGATTAGTCGCTGATCCGGTCTTTACCCGACCGGTTCGCCTCCATGCCCAAATCCCTTCGATCGCCCCGCCACCAGCGGTTTCTGGCCCAGCTGGTTTCGCTGCGCAAGGCCAAAGGCCTGACCCAGGAGCAGCTGGCTGACAAGCTTGGTCGTCCCCAATCCTTCGTGGCCAAGTACGAGGGCGCAGAGCGGCGTCTCGACGTCATCGAGTTTCTCGACATAACTGCGGCCATTGACGCTGATCCGTGCGAGATTCTGTCCAGCCTCCGGTCCTAGCGGGCGCGCCGCATCTATCATGATCCGGACAGGAATATTGTCTAGGACAATGCCTCAATTTGTTGAAAGGCGAGCGCTGGTTTTCGGAGGAAGCCGCGCGCACGGCGGCGGTGCCTTTGGGTTCTCGACGTAACTGCGCCGCCTGACCATGTGCGAAAAAACTTGGCGCGCGCCCGCGCGCCTGACGACGCGCACCAGGTGCTCGTGAACCGAGCCCGCTTTTCTTCGGCAAGCTCAGGCGGTCTCGGCCATTCGGCTTCGCCCCTTGGCGTGGGCAGCCCTTCGGGCTGTGACGGCCGCCGCCCTTGCGGGCGGCGCGGTTTGTCTGTTGGCCTTTCCCGGTGGCGCGGGGGGGGCGGCACTCCCTTCTAGACCCGCTGCGGCAGCCCGCAACCCTTCGCGTGCCGCTCAGGGTCCTCCTCTTCGTTCCGGTCCTTCGGATGCGGTCCGCCTACTGGGCGGGCCCTTCCGGTCGCGACTCGCCGCCCACCCCGCTTCCGGGGAAAGGCGCGGCGATTGGTGAGCGGAGGATAACACATGCGTGCAAACAGCAAGCGTACCACCAGCGGAGAGGCTGGCGCAGGCAAGGGCAGGCGCCCGGGCGCCAGCCTCTATCAGGAGATCACCGACCGCATCATTGCCGAGCTGGAGCGCGGTACCGTGCCATGGGTCAAGCCATGGGGCAGCGCAAAAGCAGGCCTCGGCCTGCCGAGGAATGCGTCCACGGGGCGCAGCTATTCCGGCATCAATATCCTCATCCTGTGGGGCGCCGTCATCGAGCGCAGCTATCCCAGCCAGAATTGGCTGACCTTCCGGCAGGCGCTTGCCCTGGGCGGCAATGTCAGGAAAGGCGAGCGCGGCACGACCATCGTGCATGCCGACCGCTTTGTCCCCAAGGACGAGAAGGAGCGCGCACGCCACGAGGGCGATGCACCACAGGCCGTGCCTTTTCTGAAGCGCTTTACCGTCTTTAATGTCGCGCAGTGCGACAATCTTCCGGAACACCTCCATGCCCCCGCCGAGCCGCTGCCTCAGTGCGAGATCGCGCCGCAGGCCGAAACGCTGATTCGCGCCAGTGGTGCGGATTTCAGGGTCGGCGGCGATCGCGCTTTCTACATGCCGGGCAGCGACCACATTCAGGTGCCGCCGCAGCCGGCGTTCCATCAGCAGATCGACTATTACCGGACCTGCTTTCACGAGCTTGGCCACTGGACCGGCCACCCGACGCGGCTTGCTCGCGACCTCTCCGGCTCCTTCGGCTCCAAGGCTTACGCGCGTGAAGAATTGGTCGCCGAAATCACTGCCGCCTTCGTCTGCAGCAATCTCGGCATCGAGCCGACCGTGCGTCACGCCGATTACATCGGCTCATGGCTGAAGGTGCTGCGCGAGGACAACCGCGCCATTTTCCGTGCCGCCAGCCTCGCTTCGAAGGCCGCCGATTTCCTGCTTGGCCTTCAGGCCGATGCGGAAGGCGAGGCGCAAGAAGGGACTGCGGCATGACGATGCCCGATGCTCAACTGGCCACGACCGAGCCGACGCCGGATAGCGAGGAGATGCCCATTCCCGACGGCGCCCGGGACTCACCCGCCCCGATGCAGAACTATGCCGATCTGCATCGCCAAGGTGCGCCCCGGGTCGCAGCGCGCAGCCAACGAGACGGTGACTGCCATCCTTGCCGGCTGCAAGGCTGACGCCGCATTCGGCAAATGCGGCACAAGCTATTGGCCTGCCCGGTGGTGGCCAGCGGCAATCGCGACCCCTTGCTGCCGCCGGCATGTTCGCGCGCAAGGTGGGCGCTCGGCGACGATAATCTCGTGCGCGTCGTGGGCATATGGTGGCAACCGGACGATGCCTTTCGATCGCTTGCGCGACGAGGAAATCGCCGATTCGATGCTCACCGAGATCGGCGGCAAGAACATCGAGAAGCCGCCTCAGCTTGAGGCCTGGCTGCCGCGCTGGGTGAAATTCCCGGCCGAAAGCTACCCAGCCGCGAGGCCTTCCTATTCGCCGATCTGTGCGCAAGGAAGCAGTCGCTGTTCGTGGCGAATAGTCGATCAGGGCCCGAGCGGCGTTTTCTCGAGTACTGCCGCTAAGGACGCGCGCGCCGCTCCGGGCCGCGCCGGCTCCGATTGATCGTCTTGCCGAGCCAGTGCCGCGTGCGATAAATTCCAACGCCAATTCGCCCCCATTTCGGCAGCCCGCACCGCCCCGGATTGCTTGCTGAGGCGCTAGGCGCGTGGGTCCAATTGCCAATCCGATTGCCGAGAGAGCCCGCGCCGCCGGCCCCCCGCATATTGCCGCCTGCTTATTGTGCCCCCGATCGCGCAACCTGTCTCCATTGTGTCTCAGGGACCATTCCCCTGCGCCTGGCTTGACGACCTATGGGCGGATCCGGCCCGCCCGAAACCCTCGCCGGCAGCTTTTTTCCCCGCCGCCTGCGGCGGCTTCCTCGCGCCGCTTCGCTTCAAAAAAACTCCCCGCTCGGGTCCTCCGCTATCGCTGCGGCCGTGCCGGTTCCGGCGGTCCGGACGCGCCCATCACGGTCCGCCATCGCAGGGGAATGGTCCCCTGCGAGCACCAAGAGGAGACTGAAAATGACCGCAATCGGATACGTCACCAAACAGGAAAACGGCGGCTACAAGGGCCAGCTCAAGACGCTCAGCGTCCGCGCCGACATCGACATCGTGCCCAATCAGGCAAAGAGCGCCGACACCCATCCCGACTTCCGGGTGCTGACGCAAGGGGTCGAAGTGGGTGCAGCCTGGATCCGCACCGGCGAGACCTCCGGCAAGGACTATGTGAGCCTGTCGATTGCGGCCCCCGAGTTTGGCCCGCGAAAGCTCTACGCCAATCTGGGCCGCGCCGCCGGCCAGGATGACGACGACACTTACGCCATCATCTGGAACCCGGTCGACTGACCGGCCGACCCGCAAAGCCCTGCGCCGCCAACCGGCGCAGGGCCTCTCTCAGGACCCGTGAGGCCGCCGAAGGGGCGGCGAAAACTCGCCCCCCACTCTTCGCCCGTCCCCAAAACGATCTCGCTCGCCGATCCTCGCCTCGCTTGCCCGTAACGAACCGAGGATCATCATGGACGACGAAAACGAACGCGCAGCCCGCGCCAAGAAGGGCAGTCCGTTTCTCAACACCGCGCAGGCGGCCTTCTATATCGGGCTGTCCCAGCGCACGCTGGAGAAGATGCGCCTCAAAGGCGGTGGCCCACAATTCCGCAAGCACGGCCGCTATGTCCGCTATCACATCGACGAACTCGACGACTGGTCGAAGGGGCACGCGCAGGAGACCGCGCCCGAGGATGGCGCGCACGAATCCGGCTCGGCCGGTGAGGGAGGCCGCTCATGAGCCGGCGTCCCACCATCCGTCTGATCGGCAGCCAGCTGCGGCGCATTCGAGCCCGCAAGACGATCGTCGTTGCCACAATCGGCCTTGGCCTGATTGGCTTCGCCGCCTTCGGCAAACCATCGCCCTGGCTGGTCTGGAACGCCTCGGCGAGTGCGCCGGTGGGCCTCTATCGCGCCGCATCTGGATCGCCCGCTCTTGGTGATCTCGTACTCGTCCGCCCACCAAGACCGGTCGCCGATCTCGCCGCCGAACGCTTCTATCTGCCCAGCAACGTGCCGCTGGTCAAGCGCCTTGCGGCGCTGCCCGGCGAGCATGTCTGCACCTTTAGCGACGCCATCATCATCGGCGGCGAGATAGCCGCGCGCCGGCTTGCAACCGACACGCAGCACCGTCCGCTGCCTTGGTGGAATGCATGCCGAAAACTCGCCGCCGACGAGGTTTTCCTGCTCGGCAGCGATAAAGATCGCTCGTTCGACAGCCGCTATTTCGGGCCGGTGCCGACCGAAAACATCATCGGGAGGCTCGTGCCGCTATGGACCGAGTGACCCTCCTTATGCTGAGCATGGCGTGTCTCGCACCATGCTCCTGTTCCGCCGCGACCAACACGAAGCCGGTCGTCATCTCCTATAGTCCGCAGCTTGCAAGATGGCAGCCCTTCGTAGCCGAAGCAAGCCGGCGTTTCAGCATTCCACAGACCTGGATTTATGCCGTCATGGATGCCGAAAGCCGGGGGCAGACGACGCTCAATGGGCGGCCGGTCACGTCGAGCGCCGGCGCCATTGGCCTCATGCAGGTGATGCCAGCCACCTACGAGGAGTTGCGCGCAGAGCTTGGCCTGGGAGCCGTCCCGCACGACCCTCGCGACAACATTCTGGCAGGCACTGCCTATCTGCGCGCCATGTATGACCGCTTCGGATTTCCAGGCCTGTTTGCAGCCTATAACGCCGGGCCGGAGCGCTACGAGCAGCATTTGCAGCGCGGGCGACCGCTGCCCAGCGAGACGGTTTCGTATCTGGAAGAGATCAAGGCGGCGGGCATTTCGGCCGCCGATATGGACGCGCTCACCGGCAAATCCCGTTCCAAAAGCGCGCCGGGAATCCCGTCCGGGCAGTCGCTGTTTTTTCTCCGAAACGGTGTTTCCGTGACCGGCCCGAATGGCCAACTCCTGGTGCCGCTCGGATCGGAGCGAGCAAGATCAGGCCGGCCGGATCGCAGGTGAGGGCAGCGGCTACCGTGGTCCGGGCGGGGGCCAGGGGGGCAGGTGCGCGGAAGGCAAGATAAAGGCAGCGCCTCCTGGAGGCGGCCAAGTGTTTGTCTGCACATCGTTTTCCCAGGAGGTTGCCCCCGGGTCCAGGAGGGTCTGGCGCGCAAGCCTCTGAAATTGCTGCTCGTTCATCGGAGGCCGCATGCAGGATGACGAATTCACGCCGAAGCTCGGCAAAATTGGGTCGCGCGGCTCGAAGGCGGGCAAACGCTACGCTGGCCAGGTGCAGGCCGCGGTCAACCGAGCAGGCGGCAGGAGCGGACGCGGCAGCCGCTTCATCGGAAGCCGGGTGGGGCGCGGCGGGGCTGCTGCCGCAGTTCTTACACCGCGCGACCGCCACGCGGCGTTTCGGCAGCGACGCGCAGTCGTCAAGGCACGCATCGTCAAGCTGGCCGGCAAGGGAGTCGACGGCGCTCGTGCGCACCTCCGCTACCTCCAGCGCGACGGCGTCACCCGGGAAGGCGAGCGTGGCGAGCTCTACGCTGCCGACAATGACCGCGCGGACGGCAGGGCCTTTCTCGATCGCGCGAACGGTGACCGTCATCAGTTCCGCTTCATCGTCGCCCCTGAAGACGGTATCGAGTATGATGACCTGAAGCCGCTCACCCGGCGCCTCATGGCGCAAATGGAAGAAGACCTCGGCACCAGGCTAGACTGGGTGGCCGTCGACCATTTCAACACCGGCCATCCTCACACCCACATCATCGTGCGCGGCAGGGATGATCACGGCGAAAACCTCGTCATAGCGCGGGACTACATCTCCTCTGGCTTGCGCGAGCGCGCAGCCGAACTGGTTAGCCTCGACCTTGGCCCGCGCACCGACCGCGAGATCGAGCAGCGCTTGCGCCAGGAGATGGATCAGGAACGCTTCACCAGCATCGACCGGCAGCTGATGCGCATGCGCGACGATGAGGGGTGTGTCTCACCGGCCAGCCGAGACACCTTTCGCCAGACGCTGCACCAGGGCCGCCTGCGCAAGCTCGAGCGGTTGGGCCTCGCCGAGGAGATGCCTGCCGGGCGCTGGCGCTTGGAGGATGAGCTCGAAGCCACGCTACGCCGCATCGGCGCGCGCGGCGACATCGTCAAGACCATCCATCGCGAGCTGACCGGCAAGGGGCTCGTCCGCAGTGCCGCCGACCATCTTATCCACGATCGATGCGACGGGTCGGCTCAAACCGTGGTCGGACGTGTCGTCGGGCGCGGGCTGGCCGACGAAATCACTGACCGCCATTACCTCGTCGTCGACGGCGTGGACGGCAAAAGCCACTATTTTGATATCGGCAAAGGCGAGGCCACCCAACCGACACCAGAGGGCTGCATAGTGCGGGTCAGGCCGAGGGACACCGGGCCAAGAAAAGTCGACCGCACAATTGCCGGCATCGCCACGGTCAACGACGGGCGCTACAGCATCGATATCCATCTCAAGCATGACCCCTCGGCCACCGAACGCTTTGCCGAAACGCACGTGCGGCGACTGGAGGCGATCCGCCGTGCGACTGGTGGCGTCGAGCGCGAGCCGGACGGCACATGGACAGTCGCGCCCGACCATCTCAACCGCGTCGCGGATTACGAGCGCCAGCGAGCGAGGGCCCAGCCTGTTTACGTCGACAAGCTCTCATCAATGCCGCTGGAGAGCCAAGTAGGCTTCGACGGCGCCACCTGGATCGACCAGGAGCTGGTATCAGCCCACCCTGAGTCCTTGCGCGACTCTGGCTTCGGTCGCGAAGTACGTCAGGTCCAGGCCCGCCGACAGCAGTGGCTGATCGCGCAAGGTCTTGCCCATGATGCGCAGGATCGGGTCATCTATCGCGCCAACATGCTTTCGATGCTGCGCCAACGAGAGCTGAACCGTGTTGCCAGTCAGCTCTCGGACGAACTCGGGCTCTCGTATTCTGAAGCGCAGCATGGCAATCGAATAGACGGTACGCTGCGCTGCTGCGTCGAGCTCGCCGGCGGAAAATACGGTGTCATCGAGAAATCGCGCGAGTTCACGCTGGTCCCTTGGCGGCCGGTGCTTGAGCATCATATCGGCAAGGAGGTGTCTGGCGTGGTGCGCGCCGAGGGGATTTCCTGGACGATCGGACGCCAGAGGAGCGGGCCCGGCGTTTCGTGAACTGGCTATAATTTATTTGTCCGCGTTGAAACACATACTCAGCAGACGGAGTTCCTCCGCCTGCTGCTTGCTCGCAGCATTCATTTGGCGGAGAGTCTGTGTTCTGCATTTTGTAGTTCGCTCTGTCAAAAAGCGCTGGGAATATGCATCATGTTCTGCGTTGACACGGAAGGCGCGCCGACAGGTGCTGCGGATCGGCTCCCGATGGCTGCCAGCTAGAAAGGTGGGCTGACTCGTGACAGCGCAAGGGGCTCTGGCGGCCGCGGTACGGCGACGCGAGCTCTGGCATCGAGGATGAAGCGCACTTCCCGATCTTATTCTACTCGCAGGACCGGCAGACGCGGCGGTCGCCCGTGCGAGCAACCATGCTGTTGGCCCTGGCGTGAACTGGCAGTCCGTCCCGGGGGACTTTGTAACGGAGAAAACTAGGCGGAAAGAGGCGCGCGGCCCGTCTCCCCAGCAACCCGCTTTGCGGATTCCTCCTCTGCCCGCTTCGCAGACGGGGATACCCTCCGCCCCCTTGCTATTCGTTGCCCGCCGCTATGCAAAGGACAGGCGACCTGAATCCGTGCTCAAGCCGATCTGGCGGCAGAGAGGGGGGTCTCGGGCTGAACATGGGACCCGTGATGGACATAATTGCCACGCGAATCCTCATGCTCGCCTAACCGGCCGGAACGATTTGCAATCCGGGCAGGCTCAACAAATTAAGGAGTAGCTCGTTCCGTGTCCAAGCCCAGACAAGTCTTGGTTTTCTCACGGGCGCGATACAAAAGGCACAGGCTGGACTTGGCTGCCGGGGGCGGGGCTTGTCGACCGCTCGATTGAAAGTGAGATGCGAGGCGGAGAATCACCCATGTGCAGAGCGGCAAGGCGCTCGCCTATGTCCCTGTCATTCACCGTTAGTCGATGGTTTAGACGAAGATAGTCCGTCCATGTCGGCGTGCGGAATGTCTCGGTCCAAAGCGTCGACTTCTGAAGGTCGCGCTGGAGGGTCCAGTCCCGCGCACCGGCGCGGCTCTGAACGCGCCGCCTTTCGCGCATGCAGCTCAGAAATTCATCGATACTCTCCTCGAGTATCGAGTACTCCATCTTAATCACTATCGGACCGCTCCTGGGCTTCAAAGGGAGGGCCAGTTCTGGTGGCCTGAAGTCGACGGCCGCTTGATCCGATTCCTCCCATAGCCGCACCGGCAATAGCTTTCCCACAGCCGCGACCAGCAACAGTGCCGCTGCAGCACCTTCCAAAGCCCACGTCAGCGAATAGTACTGCGCGACAGCACCCCAGATCCAGCTACCCGCTGCCATGCCGCCGTAGGTCAGGGCGTAATAGATGGACAGGGTGCGACCAACGACCCACCTTGGGCTTGCCAACTGCACACACACGTCGGTTCCGGTCCAGGTGACAACCCAGCCAGCGCCACCGATTGCAAGCGCGATCGCCGCCACAGCCACCGACGATGTGAGGGCCATCAAAAGGCAGCACGTTGCGCAAGCAACGGACGCGAGCGTGATCAATCGGTTCTGGGACGTGATGCGTCTCAAGTAGCTGCTGCCAATGCCGGCGATGAAGGCGCCTGTGCCGAAGCCGGCCAATAGCACGCCGTACACAATTGGCCCTCCCGCCAGCTGGTCGCGAACCAGGAGGGGGAGCAAAGCAAGGATCGAGATGCTTGATAGCCCGAACAGGGTTGCACGCACGATCGCCACTCTGATCTCTGAGGATATCGCCGTGAATCGCATGCCATCATGAATGGCCGTAGTCATCCGCTCGCGCGGAAGAGGCGAAGAGCGAACTTGCCACTGTGAGCGCAAAACAGCGCTCAACGGGACCAGGTCACTTAGCGCAGCGAGGGCGAAAGCCGTAAGGGGGCCCAGCAAAGCTAAGATTACACCGCCCAGCGCCGGTCCTATGCTCCGAACCACGTTGTACCCCACCGACATCAGCGTCACTGCAGCGGGTATGTCGCGCTTTTCCAGGATATCGCCGACCGAGGCGTGCCAGGCTGGATCGTTCAAAGCAAAGCCGCATCCGGCCAAGAAACTCAGTCCCAGGATCAGCCATGGACTAGCAAAGCCCAGTCCCACAGAGAGTGCCAGCGCCGTGGATGCCAGTGCGATCAGGCAGTGTCCGGCAAGCATCACGCCACGGCGGCTGAAGCTGTCTGCAATGGCTCCAGCAAGGATCGACAAGAAGAACGCGGGCAGTGTCGATGCAGCCTGTACGAGCGCAACCATCAGATCGGAGGCTGAAATCGTGGCCATGAGCCAGCTTATAGCCACGCTCTGCACCAGCCAGCCAAGGCTGGATATCTGCGTGGCTGTCCAGATAGAACGAAAGACCGGGTTGTGAAGAGGGATCAGTGTGTTTGCCGCAAAGCGCGGAGGATCTTGACGCCGCATCACTTCTCACCTCCACTGGGTGTCGTTCTTCCGCTCATTTGCTTACAGGGTGCGCTCTGTGCACTGACTGCGTCACAACGAAGTTCCGAGATCGCGCTCGCAACAAGGACGATGTGGCATCCACGGTGCTGATGCGCGTTGAGGTACCAACCTGGCCGTTAGCTGATGGGTCCCGCAGCCCGCTTGGTGCGGTCAGTTCTGCCCTGCGACTCTTGGCTTTGGACGGTGCTAGCGCCCCGATGGCCGGCTTGTCAAACTGCCGTAGTGCCAGCACATCCATCCCATCTGTTGACCGCGATCTCCGACGAGGTCGAGCAGCAGGAGGTCAACGGCAAATCTGGGTATTTCCGCTTCCGGTCGGGCGCGTGGCCATCGTCCAGAAACCCGAAGACGTTCATCACCCATGCGACCACACGCCCGAGTCGATGCGACACGGCGGTAGCGGTTCACCAGAGGACGTGCGTTCTACTCAGCAGGAACATTGTTCTGCCGATCGTCGGCTGCGCCAGCCGCCACATAAAGCGGCGCCAGAGTTCTTGCACCCGTCATTGCACTCCCGCTTTGCAGGTTTCGCCTAGGGCCTGCATCAGGTCATCGATAATGTCCTGAGGATGTTCAAGCCCTACAGAAATTCGCAGCAATCCGCCTGGCGCTTTGGACTTCGCACCTTCAACGGATGCGCGATGCTCAATCAGAGAATGCGTCCCGCCAAGGCTTGTCGCCCGGACAACAATCTTCAGGCGGCCGGCCACGGCCATTGCAGCATCGGCTCCGCCCTCGACGATGAAGGATAGCATCGCTCCGTAATGGCTCATTTGCCGCGTAGCAAGATCGTGTCCCGGATCAGTTTGCAGACCAGGAAAGAGCACTTTTTCGACGCGCGGATGAGACGCCAGGGCCTCGGCCACTTTCTGGGCGCCTTCGCAATGGGCGCGCATGCGGACCGGCAATGTCTGCAGGCCCCGCAACGCCAGCCAACAGTCGAAGGGCGCTGCGACGCTGCCCTTGTGTTTCTGGACCATCCGCAATGGGCGACCGAGGGGTGACGCATTTGGGACAATGACGACACCGGCCATCAAATCCGAGTGGCCGCCAATGTACTTTGTCGCCGAGTGCATCACCGCGTCTGCCCCGATTTCGAGTGGCAGTTGAAGCACTGGGGTGGCCCACGTATTGTCCACCACCGCCAAGGCGTTTGCCTCGTGCGCGATTGCGCAGATGGCCGCAATATCGACAACGCGGATCATCGGGTTTGACGGCGTCTCGATCCAGACGAGGCCAGTCCGCTTCGATGTCACCGCGGCGCGCAAAGCGTCCAAATCGCGCATGTCGACTGGGGCAAAGTCGAAACGAGACCCAATGTCGGTCTCTTCGATCAGCGAACGAATGCCGAAATACATGTCATCCGGCAGAACGATCCGACCCGCCGACGGATGGCTCTCGAAAACTGCAGCGATCGCGGCCATGCCCGAAGCGAAGGCGATGCCGTCTTCCCCTCCCTCAAGCGTCGCCATGGCCGCCTCGAACGCATTGCGTGTAGGATTTCCATCCCTTGTGTATTCGAAGCCGGACGGAAATGACCCGTTGACACCGCGTTCGAACGTCGTGCTGGTGTGCAGCGGCATGGATACGGCCCCCGTGGACGCGTCGACCCCTCGGCCGCAGTGGATCGCCTTCGTCTCAAAACGCATCGGTTATTTCCTTCCTAACGGGCAGTTGCAATTTCGCCCCGGTCATTATACTGACCGCAATAGGTGAGCCGAGGTCCTAAGTCAATATAATGACCGATCTTACGACAGCGATGGATTCCGAGCAGGTGCTTGGCAAAGCGATAGCGGCCCGAATCCGAGACTTGAGGCGTGACCAAAACCTGACCCTGGATCGACTGGCTAAACTAAGCGGCCTGTCCAAGGGAACCGTGGTCGCGCTGGAGCAGGGTAGGGCGAACCCCAGTATCGGCATACTTTGCCGATTGGCGGCGGCGTTTTCGCTCTCCGTGGCCGATTTGTTGAACGAGCACCTTTCCACGGTGTGCCTTCCCATCGAGCGGACAGAGACCAGGAGGCTTTGGACGAGCGCCAAGGGAAGCTCTGCACAACTGCATTCGTCGACCTCGGGACGCACGATGTTCGAACTGTGGAGCTGGGTCATGATGCCGGGCGACGTGTTTTCCGCGGACGCTCATAGTCTGGATACGCGCGAGCTGATCTCGGTCAGTCAGGGTGCCCTGAGCGTTGTGGTAGGTGCCCATGTGGTAATTTTAAGCGAAGGCGAGAGTGCGCGGCTTGTCACTGACCAACCGCACTCATACGCGGCGGCATCTGATGTGCCCGCCCATTTCTCGATGGCGGTGCTTGAGCGTGGTGGACACCGAGATCCGGGGCACTCGTCGACGGCAGCGAAGATTCAGGAGCCCGTTCCGTAAGGCTCCGCCGATTACTAGCAACCGCCATTCGCGACAGGAGATAAACCGTTGTACGTTCCGCCTCATTTTGCCGTCCCTGATCAGAACGCCCTGTTCGAGCTTATCGAGAAACACCCGCTTGGTATCCTCGTCACCCAAAGCAAAGGCACACTGGACGCGAACCACCTCCCCTTCGAGCTTGACCGCTCGAAGGGAGACAAGGGCGTTCTCAATTGCCATGTCGCTCGCAAGAACCCAGTCTGGGAGGAAGTCGCCAATGGCGATGAGGTTCTCGTAATCTTCCGTGCGGCCGACGCTTACATCTCGCCGAACTGGTATCCAAGCAAGCACGAACTCCACAAGCAGGTGCCGACGTGGAACTATCTCGTCGTCCACGCCCACGGACGCATCACTGTCCGGGATGATGAGCGATATGTACGCCGTAACGTGGCGAAGCTCACTCATATGCAAGAAGCCTCGCAGCCTGCCCCGTGGAAGATGGGCGACGCGCCGAAGGACTTCATCGACACGATGGTTAAGGCAATCGTCGCCCTGGAGATCGAGATCACCGGCCTGGTTGGAAAATCAAAACTCAGCCAGAACAAAGACTTGCGCGACATTCAGAACCCTGGTGAAATGCTGCGTGCCCAAGGGGCCATTGCGATGGGAGAAGCGATGCTCGCGGCTGCGGCGGCCAAATCCCAATAGCATGTGTCTTGTCCCGACAAAGCCGCTGGTGCCGGCTTCCGACGGGTCACCTAGCCCGCCTTGACGCACGGCAATAGCTTTTGACGGCCTGAAGCGACGCTGTGGTCACCGTTGTGATACTTTTCCACGCGCCTGGTCAGGCGGCAGGATTGCTCCGTCGTGACCGACGGGTTCGTTTCAGGCGCCTGCGCCCCCTCGTATGTCCGCGACCAGCCGCGCAGCGGTTTATGAGGCGCAATCGCACGCGTTTCGAAGCCACGTACCTTGGGCGGCAAGCTCGACCATGCGCTCGACGCAGCTCCAAGTGCGGCCCCGTCAACGATCTCCTTGAACCTGCGGAACTTGCCCGAAAGCACTTCTCTTACGGGAGATGATTGGCTTTGTCGCCGAACCGACTGATGGAGATGGTGGCGGCGCCGCCGTAGCGATCAGACCCGCCTTGCAGCGCAATGGCTACCCGGGCGCGACTGGGAGATGCGGGCGGGACTGTGGAGCTGCGGAGACGGAGCGGATCGGCATGGAGCCGTGACCGCTTGCGATCTGGCTCTGGAACGAGTTAAGGAAGCGCGGACTTCCGATCGTGTCAAGCGCCGCCCTCTCGATGATGCCGGACAAATCGGGCCGCCACGAGCGGCGGGCCTTGCTCAGATCGGACGGACCGGATGGTTTAAGCAGGTTCGCATCAAGAGCCACGGCACCTGTGTCGTGCGGGTGCTGCTGTCGGCACGTGACCTTCTCGTCAGCGAACAGATGCCTGGGCTTCTTAAGGCCTTCGGCGTCATATTCGGCAAGAAGATCGATGCCCAGGTGATCCTACACATGCTCAGGATACAGGCGACGCAGGTCTACCATGATCCGCTGCGAGCCGGCATCAACGAAGTGCATGAACTGTCGAAGACACATGAAGCGATCGCCAGGGCCAAGACCGAGATCCAGCACCGCATGCTGACACACTACCAGCCGCTGTATTTTCCCGAGATCGATCGCTTCCGGGGGAACAGCCGCAGCGATCGGTTCTTTGCCTTCCTCCATGCCTTTCCGACCCCAGCAAGCATCACGGCGCTGACGAAGGAGGAGTTTGTGGCAGCAGCTTGGGATGCCGTCGGCCGCAAGGTCAGCAAGACACAGATTCTGATGGACATTTTCGAGACGGCGCGCCCATCGATCGGACTGCCACTGCCACTTGATGCGCCTGCCATTCGCATGTTCCGGATGGTCATTGACGAAGCACGCAGCCTGATCCGGCACCGCAATGAGATCGAAGCACAGGCCGACGATCTGCTGCGGCACAGCCAGGATTACCAGCTCCTGCGACAAATCCCGGGCATCGGACCGATCAAGGCATTGACCGTCATTGCCGAAGCCGGCGATCTTCGCCGCTTAGGTCATCATCGCCAGTTTCTAAAGTTCTGCGGGCTGGACCTCTCGACACAGAAGTCCGCTCAATATCGAGGCCAGACCCTAGCATTCCTAAGCATACTGACCAGGGCGACCTCGACCCCCCTAATCACAGCGGTGAGCTCGCAGGCGGGGTCGATGAACACTATTGATTGGCCGAGCTTGAGCGGCATCTCTATCACATTGATAGCCTATTAGGCTGGTCCGGCGTTTGATCGGACCCATGATCCATCCGAGCAGCTTGTGAGGGATGCAGCCGAACCAGGCGCTGCTCCCACAGTCTTCGCAGGTCCTCCATCAGAGCTTCATGCTCAGCTTGATCCGGCGCAATTATATTGAGGTGATCGCTTAACACGGCTTCGCCCTCAATCCGCATCAGCAGATTAAACAGGTCGTTTGAAATTCGCACACTGTCAATGCTGGAGTGGTTCGGAATAATCTCGCAGACAGTCTCCTGATGATCTCGCGCTGTGTAAGCACGGGTTTGATGGAGGGAGACTGAGGGAGGCAATGAAATCGAAAGCGCAGTCCAATCCTGCAGCGTTGCAGCCCGTTTTTTTACCAGGAAGGGCCCGACCACAAGTCCATCCAGCTCTGTCGTCAAAAATGTGGCAATCGCGTCTGCAACCGTATCCACGATCGGTTCAGCATTGTTGTTAAAGGACGTATTGAGCAGAATTGGAGTGCCTGTCCGCTTCTTGAACGCATTGATGACCTCCCAGTAAGCGGGGTTGGCATCGCGCGATACTGTTTGCAGCCGAGCCGTACCGTCGACGTGCGTAATGGCACCCAACAAGGCGCGCTTTGAGTCACGCACGCGAACGACGAAATTCATGAATGGAAATTCGTGTTTACCGTCCGGGAGGTCGAAAAATTCGCTCGCATCCTCTTCCAGCACAGATGGTGCGAAAGGCCTATAGCCTTCGCGCTTCTTGACCATGGCATTGATCCGGTCCTTGTTTGCAGCGGGCCGAGGGTCGGCAAGAATGCTGCGGTTGCCCAGCGCACGTGGCCCAAACTCCGAACGACCCTGCACCCAGCCGATCACGGCGCCGTTGGTGATCCAGTGGGCTGCACTGCTCGCTACGTCATAAGAGCGTTCAACCTCGAGATGTCCGGACCATGCGTTCAGTTCCTGTTCCACGGCGCGGTCGCTCCCGAGATCAGGACCCCAATAGACCTCCTGCAGTCGCTCACGCGGCGCGGGGCGGCCCATCTCGTTAGAGACTATCAGCGCAGCTCCCAATGCGCAGCCAGCGTCGTGAGACGCGGGTTGCACGAAGATGTCTTCGAAAAGCCCTGAATACAGCAGCTTGCCGTTCATCGTGCAGTTGTGGGCTACCCCTCCCGCCAGACACAACCGCTTCATGCCGGTGGCCTCACGGTGGTGCCGGAGAATGTGGAACACGATCCGCTCAAGCGCTTCCTGCAGTGACGCACTCACATCTCGATGCTGCTGGGTGAAAGGCATTCCCTTTCGCCTGATCTCGATGTTGCGGAGCAACGCCGGACCGATGCGGTCGAGGTGAACACGGTAGCCACCGTTGGCGGAGAGCTCGTAGAACTGCTCGAAGAGCTCGCGATAGGGAGCGGGGTCGCCATAGGGCGCGAGTCCCATTACCTTATACTCGTCGAACATGCCGTAGCCGAGACAGCGGATCGTCTCGAGATAAAACAGCCCAAGAGAATTGTCCTCCGGGAAAGCCTCGATTTGCGTAATTTCTGTGCCAGACCCTACCGCCACAAGGCCCGACAGGAAATCACCACAGCCATCAATCGCTAGAATGAGACTTTGTTCGAAGCCCGACATTGCAAAGGCGCTCACGGCGTGCGCCTGATGATGACCTACGAATGAAATACGCGAACTGTCCAACTTAGTGCCGAACTCACGCGCTAACAGGTTCTGCACCAACATTTTAGCATCCAACGGAGTGGAGAGAATGTCCGGTTGGGAAGCGGACATACCTTCAAGCATGGCGTTGGCATAGGGCTCGCTGGCGTAGACCGCGACACGATCAATGTCGCTGAGCTGAACCCCGGCCGTCGAGAGACAGTATTGAATCGAACCACTTGGCAGCTTGTTCGAGTGCTTGATTCGATTGAGGCGTTCCTCTTCTACGGCGGCTATCACCTTTCCGTCTCGGACGAGCACCGCGGCGCCATCGTGCATAAAGGCGTTCTGACGCTCGAATCGGTTTTCATGGACTTGGTCAAGTCCGCCGCTGATTCCTAGGCACAGCATTTCTTTCTCCAAATAGTAACGGGAAGCCAAATTGGCTTACCTCGACTGTTTCCAACTAAATAGGCCGTGTTGTCGCCTGCAGCTGCGACCGCCCGTCAGGCATCAGCGGCATCGAAGAAAGCCTCATAAAGGATCAATGAGATGCTTCGACTGTGCCGCCTACAGTGCCATCACGCCGAGAGCTTGGCTGGATCATCCAATCCTGAGCGGCTGCTGACATGTATCCGGCGATGTCGTTTTCATCGGCAGAACCAACTTGCGATGCCGCCTGTCTTGGGAAGGGCGGCCGTCGACGAATAACAGTACCGCCCCCGTGAACTGGCCCGATTTCATTCTCCGAAGCGACCATGGTCGCACCGCCCGACATTGTCGGCCAGTTGCAACTCACTTTCTCGGCACGACCTCCACTGCACGTCAGGGCGCATCGAAGATTTTCTCCTTTGGATTATTCCTAAGGCAGCTTTCGTCACGCGATAGAGCAGCGTGTGATTGGTGCGTGAGGCTCTTTTTTGTCCATGCACGATTCCGGAAGAGTGATGAAATCGATTGTTTTGATCAAAGTCATCCACGCTATGAATAACAGCCGCAGCACATGCGTTTTCAAAGCGCTTCAGGCTTCCCGGATGGCTACTCCGATGTGAAGCGCATGGCATTCCAAGCGCTCTGTCAACCAAACGATGAGTATCGGCGTCGACCCTCATTGCCTTCGTCTTCGCGACTCCGTGACAGCGGCTGGCATTGTGTTTGTAGGGCATCGGGCGAAGATCATGTCGATCGGCCATCTCGCCTGCCTATTGACAAACCCTTGAACAATGATCCACGCACCAGCGCGATTGTGATCACGAGCGCCTCTGAGCTCGGGAGGTTCGGTTTTCTGAGGGTTCCTGGGTCTCCGAAGCGATGGAGGTAGCTAGCCTTCCTGGTGCTATACGGTTGTGCTCTTCATGGAGTGGACGCATTTGCGTCTCGAAAGCGGTTCTTCAGTGGAACCGGCGCCAAGGCCCGTCTGTGGTCGTTCAGAACACGGGGTGCCGTCTCCAAACCGGATATTGGAGCGGGCAGCCGCCGGAATTTGACCCATGGAAATGAGCGCCTGTCAGGAGGCGTTCGAAAAGGGCGCGATCTTCATCGCGGCTGTTTCATGGTGTCATTCCTGACATGTTCTTTATAATCGGCAGCTTGCGGATAGTCTTGCCCGTCGCCGCCCGTAGCGCGTTGGCGACGGCCGGGCCGATCGGCGGCACACCTGGCTCACCAACTCCCGTGGGCGGCTCCTCGGACGGCACAATGTGCACCTCGACTCGCGGCATCTGCTCGATCCTGAGCGGTGTATAGGTATCGTAGTTCTCTTGGTCTACGACACCGCCATTCAGGGTCAGCTCCTCCTGGAGGATCGCGCCTAGCCCGAAGCCGATACCGCCCTCCATCTGAGCGCGAATCTGGTCAGGATTTATCGCGGTGCCGCAATCTACCGCGCAGACGACGCGGTCGACCTTGAAACCATTTTCATCGTTGAGGGTGATCTCCACCACATCGGCGACATAGGTCGAGAGGCTTTCATGCAGGGCCACGCCGCGGAAACGGCCTTCCGGCAGAGGCTTGTCCCAGCCTGCCTTCTCAGCAGCCACTTTAAGCACGGCGGCATGCCGTGGATGGTGACCGAGCATTGACAAGCGGAAGTCGACCGGATCACGGTTCGCAGCGGCGGCGAGCTCATCGATCAGGGTTTCCACCGCGTAAGCGGTGTGGGTGGAGCCTACCGAACGCCACCACAGCACCGGGATATTCACGTCCGTGGTGGTCAGCTCGACCTTCAGGTTCGGGATCGCATAGGGCAGGTTGGTGGCGCCCTCTACGGAGGTTGGATCGATGCCGTTCTTGATCATCGCCGCAGAGGTCGAACCGCCCAAGACCGATTGGCCCACGATGTGGTCATGGAGAGCGACGACATTGCCTTTCTTGTCGAGCCCCGCCTTGACTGCGTGCACATAGGCCGGCCGGTACCGCCCACCCCGCATGTCATTCTCGCGGGTCCACTGCACCTTCACTGGCTTGCCGCGTCCCAGTGCACGCGCTGTGGAAACAGCTTCGATAATGACATCTGCATCCAAGACCGCGCGGCGGCCGAAACTGCCGCCGGTCTTCATCACGTGCAGCCTCACCTTGTCCGGCGTGGTGCCGCCTACCTGAGCGGCAGCCGCCTGATAAAGGTCGGGCATCTGGTGTCCGCCCCAGACGTCGATGGTGCCGTCTTCGTTGATTCGGGCGGCCGCGTTGAGTGGCTCGATCGAAGCATGGACAAGATAGGGGAATTCGTAGTGCCCCTCGATGATTTTCTCAGCACTGGCGAACGCTGCGGGAGTGTTACCGTCGTCGCGCGCGGTGGCCGCGCCCAGATCGTCTGCTGCCTTGTTGTATTCGGCCATGATCTCGGCCGTGCCGCGCTCTTCGGCCTTCTCCTCGTTCCAGGTCACCTCCACGAGGTCGCGGCCCTTCAGCGCCGTCCAGGTGTCCCTGCCAACCACGGCAATGCCTCGCGGCGTCTGGACGACATCGACAATGCCGTCGAGTGCCTTGGCCTTGGTTGCGTCGAAGCTCTCGATCTCGGCGCCGAACTTCGGCGGATGGATCATAACGGCCGTCTGGAGTCCCTCCATCATGAGGTCGATCGTGTAGGTCTGCGCGCCGTTGGTCTTGCCGGCGGAATCGTAGCGCTTGAGGCTGTCCGATCCGATCTGGGCCCACTTGTCGCGCGGCTTTAGCGGCACGTCGTCGGGAACCGGCATTCCCGCTGCGGCTTCAGCCAGGTCACCGTAGCGCGCCTGCATCCCTGAGGCGTGCGACACGACCCCGGAAGCGACTTTGATCTCGCCGGCTGGCACGTCCCACCGCTGCGCCGCGGCCGCCACCAGCAAGGCCCGTGCGGCAGCACCCGCCTTGCGGTAGCGTTCCCACGACGAGCCCATCGACGTGGAGCCACCAGTTGCCTGTGCGGCCCCGCCCCAGGCGAGATTGCCGTAGAACGCGGTATTGCCATATCCGCCGACCACGTCCACCTGCGCCCAGTCGCCGTCGAGCTCTTCCATAACCAGGGTGGCGATGCCGAAATAGGAGCCTTGTCCCATCTCGAACTGCGAGGAGTGGATGATGATTCGGTTCTCCTTTGTGATCTCGACATAGGTCTGGAAGGGGTTCGCCTGAACCTTTGCAGGGGTCGTTTGTGCGATGTCGGGCGCGGCCAGCACTGGCCGGTAGCCCACTGCGAGGCCGCCGGTGGTGACGCCCGCGCCGACGAGGAACCAGCGGCGCGTGGGCCGCACGGCAGTATGCTTCGAGAGAAACTGCGACATGCCTCAAGTCTCCAGCCGGTTGGCGGTCTCGTGGATGGCCGCGCGGATGCGATGATAGGTGGCGCAGCGGCAGAGGTTGCCGCTCATCGCCGAATCAATATCATCGTCCGTCGGCTTAGGCGTTTCTGTAAGGAGGGCCACGGCCGACATGATCTGGCCAGACTGGCAATAGCCGCATTGAGGTACGTCGAACTCGGCCCACACGGCCTGGACCGTTTCGCCTATCTTGCCCGACACACCCTCAATGGTGGTGATCGAGGCTCCTTCGATGTCGCCGACTGCGGTCTGGCACGAGCGCGTCGGCATGCCGTTAACGTGAACCGTGCAAGCGCCGCACTGGGCAAGCCCGCAACCGAATTTCGTTCCCGTGAGTCCGATGACGTCACGGACCGCCCAGAGCAGCGGCATCTCTGGATCGACGTCGAGTGTTCGCGCCTCGCCATTGAGGGTAAAAGCGACCATTGCTTGCTCTCCTTGTCCTGAGCTGGCTATCTCGTTGAGCCTCCGCCCGCCTGGCAACCGAGCTCTTGTTGCTGAGGCCTAGCGACCACACCGTAGGAACGCGCAGCTCAAGTAACAAGCCGCTAGGTTGGCGAGTTACGAGATCGTGAAGTGGGTCGTGTCGAAAGGCTGGAGGCAACTGAATGTCATTTTTTGGGCGGACAGGCCGCTTTAGGCTGGGTTACACGAGACTGGACATTCGGGTCGTCGCGAACATCGACCGCTGGTCGGCCGCGTCCGGCAGGGCCCTGATTGGCTACACGAAATGAAATGGGACGACTATCGATGGGGGCCTACCTCGACCCGCAACCTCCACGACTGGACCCTCAGGTTTCCGACTATCGTCCCGGGCGGTGGCCGAGCTCGGCGCCTCGGACGCGATAATAGACGGTGAGGCGTTCGTCGTTGACCAGAAGGCTTGTCGCGCATTCCCAGTCTTCAGCGGGCTCTTGGCCGCGGCGGGAGACGTCAGGACCATGCTTGCCGGCTTCGACCTGCTCAAGATCGACGGCGAGGGTCTTCGCGATCGGCCACTCGTCGATCGGCGCAAAGCGCTAGTTAACCTGCTGAGACGCCGCCCAAACGGCATCGTTCTGAGCGACGAGAGATCAGCGGCGGCAGCGACATTCTCGCGCAAGTCTGCCAGTTCGGCCTCGACGGCATCGTCTCCAAGCTGCGTGTCAGTCCATATCGATCCGGCCGGCGCCAAGAATGGGTGAGACAAAATGCGTGCTGAGTGATGAGTTCATCGTCATCGGCTGCGAACCCGGCAACAGTTACGGCGGTCGGGAAGCGTGCTCTGGCGAATGTCGAGGACGGAAATCTGGTGTTCGCCGGCGGCATTGGCACCGGCTTCAATGCGCGCACCGGGCCGGAAGTAAAGCGCCGGCTCGATGCCATTCAAATGGGTAAACACCGATTCCTAGTTTGAAGGCGAACGGTGCGGCATGGGCGGAGTGCCCTGCGCAGTCTGTACCTCCGCAGTCGATTGTCGAGTTCGAAGGGGTGTGATTGGCGTCGAGACCGCTCCAGCCATGGCTATCAGCACGCCGAGTGCGTTGTTTTCGATCAGTTCTCGAAATGAGCGGGTAAATACATGCACTTCCTTTCACTTGCCGAACGGGGTTTGCTGTTCACCGGCTGGCATCCGATGGCAAACCTTTCAACGCGGCGGCGATCTGGCGCTTCGCTGCTGGGGGCAGAGGCAGGATGGGACGCGGGGGTTCGGCACTGCAAATGTCGAGCAATTTAGCGAGTGCATAGACGACGCGAAGGCTCGAGAACTCCTTGAAGACGCTCCAGATCGGGACCAGCGCGGCATTGATCCGTCGCGCTTCGGCCGCATCGCCCTGTTGCGCCGCTGTGACGATCGTCATGCAGACCTCGGGCAGGATGCCCGCGAGGACGCTGTACCATGTGTCGGCGCCGGCGATCATGGCCTCGGCGGCGTTCCAGTCGCCGCTGTAGCCAATCGAGAACCCTTCCGGCAGTGTGCGCCTCTGGGCGGTCAGATGGTTCTTGATCGCATCGCTTTTGTCTGTCGGATTCTTGATGGCGACAATCCCAGCCACCTTTGCCAGGCGGCTGACAAGGGGTGGACTGAAATGGAAATGCGTCGTTCCTGGATTGTCGTAGACGACGATCGGCAGGCCACTTTCGCGCGCCACAGTGGAGAAATGTTCGAACACCTCGTCATCAGTAAGCGGGGTGTAGGAGGCGGCGGCAAGCAAACCCGCAGCTGCTCCAAGGGCCTTGGCGTCTTGCGCGAGCCCCACGGCTTCATCGGTGCGCAGCGCGCCCACACCCACCACGACCGGCATTTGCCCCGCCGTTTGGTCCAAGGTCTCGGAGAGCGCCCGCCGCCGTTGCTCGCGCGACAGATAGATGTATGTGCCGGTGCTGCCGAGAAGACCGATGGAATCGACCTGAGCAATGCCAAGCCGAGCAATCAGCCTGCGCAGGGCAACGCTATCGACGCGGCCGTCACGATTGGTCGGGGTGATGGG
The DNA here is from genome assembly GCF_040322895.1 of Mesorhizobium sp. M0088. Lineage (NCBI taxonomy): Bacteria > Pseudomonadati > Pseudomonadota > Alphaproteobacteria > Hyphomicrobiales > Phyllobacteriaceae > Mesorhizobium > Mesorhizobium sp. M0088. The sequence continues at coordinate 113,678 of NZ_JAMYUI010000015.1, read as the reverse complement.
GAACGCGGAAAGACCGCTCAGGAATGCCATGGCAAGGCTCCAGATCTATGTGTGAGCGCAGAGGTGGCCGCACGCCAGGTCATTACAAGACGTCCAAAGCCCGCCGCAGATCGGCGATCAGGTCATCAGCGTCTTCAAGCCCCACCGAGAGACGCATGAGATCCTCGCCGACTCCATCGGCCAAATGGGCATCCTTGCGGATCGGCTGCCGAGCACGGGTGAGGCTTGCTGGATGATAGATGAGGCTGTCGGCATCGCCGAGGCTGACGGCGCGAATGATCAGGTTGAGCCGGTCCATCATCCGGCGCGCTCCTTCGTATCCAGCGTGGAGGCCAAAGGCCAACATGCCCGATCCGTTGGACATCTGTTTTCGCGCCGTCACCTGATCAGGGTGCGAGTCGAGGAACGGATAACTCACAAATGCCACCGCCGGGTGCGCTTCCAGCGCCCGAGCCACCGCAAGGGCCGTGGCGCTGTGCCGTTCCATACGCAGCGTCAGCGTCTTGAGACCGCGCAGGATTAGGAAAGCTGACATGGGCGAGAGCGCTGCGCCGGTGATGTAGCGCAGGCCCGTTTCATGCAGCGTACGGAGCGTTTGGGCGTCGCCGAGAAGCGCCCCGCCAAGGGCATCGCCATGACCATTGATGTACTTGGTCAGCGAATGGAGCACGATGTCCGCCCCGTGCTCAAGCGGTCGCTGGAGCGCGGGCGAGGCGAAGGTGCTGTCGACTGCAACCCTTACACCGCGCGCGTGAGCGCGCTCGGCAATTGCCGCTATGTCGAGGATGCGGCTCAGCGGATTCACCGGCGTCTCGAAGAAAACCAGCCGCGTCCGCTCGGTGATCGCAGCATCGAGATTGTGGGGATTTGACAGATCGACCGCGACGACCTTGATGCCGAAGCGGGGGACCGCCTGTTCGACCATGGCAAGCGTGTTCGCATAAAGCGTCTTGTGGACGATGAGTTCATCGCCCTGGGACAGGAGCGACAGGATCAGAGTGCCGAAGGCCGCCATCCCCGAGGCAACAACCAGCCCCGCCTCGGCTCCTTCCAGATTCGCGAGCCGCTGCTCGAGGATCTCGGTCGTGGGATTGTATTCGCGCGCATAGAGCCGTCCACCAAGGGCGGCGGCGGCATCGTTTGCTGCCACGCTTTCGAACCCATAGGTTGACGTCAGGAACACTGGCGGCTGGACGGCATTGGAAAAGCCGGCCGGATCGTAGCCATGATGGATCGCCCGGGTGGCAAATCCGGGGCTGGTGCGGTTGAGCGACCCCGTGGGAGCATCGGTTTCGGATTGATGGGAGCTGGTCATTCGGCCTCTGCGATCTCTCTTGGGGTTCCGAAAGATTGACGGCAACCTGGCCAATGTGAAATATCCAGTTGGCGATGAAAGAGATGGTCCAGTCTTCAAGTGCCGGGTCTGCAGCGCGCTCGCACGCGATGGGTGCACGCCAGATATACGAAGCCCTTCGCGAGCAAATCCTCGGCGGCGTCTACGAAACCGGCAGTCAGTTGCCATCCTCCCGGGCCCTGGCAAATGACCTCGGCGTTTCGCGAACCACGGTGACGGTCGCCTATGAGCAACTGGCTGCGGAGGGTTTCATCGAAGTCCGTCAAGGCGCACGACCTCGCGTTGCGTCTTCGTTGATGGGCCATGGGACGGGGCGCACTCACGCGCAACGGGTCGGCCCGATCCACCTGTCCGCATATGGCGAGCGGCTGCGCGCGACGTCACCCTGGCCAGATTATCTGCCGACTGGGCTGAAGGTCGAGTTCCGCTATGGCGACCTCGCGCCGTCGGATTTCCCTTCATTGGTCTGGAAACGCGCGATGAACGAGGCGATGGGGCAGCGCCCGCTGCGTCTTGCCTATGACGATCCTCGCGGCTCGCGCCGGCTCCGCCAGGCGCTTCAGGGCTATCTCTGGCGCGCCCGGACCCTGAGCTGCGACCTCGACCAGATCATCATCGTCAGCGGTTCGCAGCAGGGCCTTGATCTGTGCGCGCGCCTGCTTCTCGATCCCGCCGACCGCTTCGTCATCGAGGATCCGTGCTACAGGATGGCGCGTCAGGTCTTTGCCAGTACGGGTGCCTCACCCATCCCGGTCATCGTCGACGAAGACGGGATGAGGACCGAGTTGCTGGCGGGGATCGGAGCACGACTGGCTTATGTGACGCCATCGCATCAGTTTCCCCTGGGCGGCGTCATGCCGATCGCGCGCCGCCATCAGCTTCTGGAATGGGCGCGGCACAACAACGCCTATGTGATCGAGGACGACTACGACAGCGAATATCGCTACGACATCAATCCGGTCCCTCCGCTGCACAGTCTCGAGGACCACGGGGCTGTCATCTATCTCGGCACGATATCCAAGACGCTCTCGCCGATGCTGCGCATCGGCTACCTCGTCGTCCCACCCGAATTGCAGGAGGTCTTCGCAACCGCCAAACAATTCGCAGACCGGCATTCGCCGGTCGCTGAACAGGAAGCGCTGGCATCGTTGATCGAGAGCGGCGGCTACGAAAGCCATGTGCGCCGTGTGCGCAGGCTGAACGGCGAGCGTCGGGAAACGTTGTTGGGCGCCTTGCAGCACAGCTTCGGGGATCGCATCACTGTCCAGGGAGCTGATGCGGGACTGCACGTCGCGGTTTGGTTCAATGACCTGCCACGATCGCGGGAAACGGCCTTGGTCGAATCCGCCCGCGACGCTGGCCTGGGGCTACACTTGATCTCGCCGCTGTACGAACGGCCATCGGACGAAGGCCGCACCGATCGCGTCGGACTTGTCATGGGCTATGCCGCCTTGAGCATTCGGCAGATCGGGAAGGGCGTTGAGGTCCTGCGAGAGGTTGTCAAGCAGGTGCAAGACGCGATGCCGGCGCGGAACAACTGAGACGGGGCGACGCCGAAAGCTGGCGCTGAAAACGGTCCGAGGGCCCCCCGTATTTCTTTCCAAACAGCCAACTGGACCGGGAAAATGCCATGCAACTGGCGCTGTTGATCAGGCCAGTTTTGCAGCAGGTTTCCACGGACGAATTTCCGAGAGCGATGATGACCTGGCGAGGAAAGCTGCTTCACGTCCATATCGCGCCTGCCGCCTCCTATGAAATGGAGGAGCTGGCGCAGGCGCAGCTTATTGCCGGCCAAGGCATTGTCGGAGACCGCTACTACCTGGGGACGGGGACCTATTCCGCGCGTCCTGACGTTCGCGAAGTGACGCTGATCGAAGCTGAAGTCTTGGACGCCATCGCGCAGGGCGAACCCAGAATTCCGGGCTTCAAGGCCAAGCTCGCACCCGAAGATCACCGGCGCAATCTGACGACACGAGGCGTTCCGCTTAGCCATCTTGTCGGCAAACGCTTCCGGGTCGGGGAAACGATTCTCAGGGCCGCCCGGATGAATGTGCCGTGCAAGTATATCGAGGAGTTGCTCGGGCTTCCGGGTCTCTACGAGGGGCTTCTGAACCGCTCCGGCCTGAACTGCACAATCGAGGTCGGGGGCGTGATCCGCCCCGGTGATCTGATCTTGCCCATCGACGAGTGAAACGCCATGGCGTCGCCGCGCATCATCATGAAGCTGACCGTGACCGCCGCCCGCAAGGAGCCGGGCGACGTGCTGGTCATCGACCTGAAACACCCACGCAAACCTGTGCTGCCGGCGTTCGAAGCGGGTTCTCACGTCGACGTCCATCTGCCTGAAGGGAAGGTGCGTCAGTATTCACTTTGCGGCGACCCGACCGAGCTTGGCCGCTACACCATCGCGGTGAAGCGCGAGAATGACGGCCGTGGCGGCTCGGCGTGGATCCACGAAACCATTGCCGTCGGCTCCACACTGCCTGTCTCCGCGCCACGCAACCATTTTGCGCTCAAGCCAGGCGAGGGGCCGACTTTGCTGCTGGCAGGGGGAATCGGGATCACCCCGATTCTGGCCATGGCGCGCGCGCTCACCCGGCAGGCCAAGCCCTTCGAGTTGCACTATTTCACCCGCAGCCGGGCGCTCACGCCACTCTTGGCGGCGATCGGGAGCGATCTTCCTGGCGGCAATGTGCGGATCCATTTCGACGACGAGCCTCAGACCCGGCAGAACATCGCCGCGCTGCTGGCGAACCGTTCGGACGACGCGCAGACATACTACTGCGGACCGCCTGGCTTCATGGCGGTTGTGGGGCGCGCGGCTCAACACTGGCCCGAGGGTACTGTTCATTTCGAAACTTTCCAGCCTCCCGAGTTTGATGGCGCGCCACCGGAACCGTTCGTCATAGAACTGGCTGAGGGCAGGGTGGTTGAGGTTTCGGCTGAGACCACGGCACTGGCCGCCTTGCGTGCGGCCGGTGTGCCGTTGATGGCCTCGTGTGAGAACGGGGTGTGCGGGACCTGCGAATGCGCAATGCTGGGGGGACAGCCGATCCATCGGGATGCCGTCCTGTCCAAGGAGGCACGCGGCCACCGCTTCATCCCCTGTGTGTCGCGCGCGACAGGTGTGTTGAAACTCGATCTTTGACCATTTGGGCGGGGGTCCTGTGAGACCGGCAGCTGATTTGCGGGAAACTGAATGACGAGGAAACTGGAATATCTGCACGAGATCGAGCGCTGCGTCTCCTGGCTCGCAGCCTGGACGATCCACCACGCCAACCACGTCCGCGAGGGCGATGAGATCAAGGTCGGGGGGCATCAGGCCTCGTCCGCGTCGCTGAGTACCATCATGACCGCGCTCTACGGTTCGGTCCTGCGCCCGCAGGATCGGGTGGCGGTCAAACCCCATGCGGCGCCGATCTTCCATGCACTTCAGTATCTGGCGGGCAACCAGACCCACGAAAAGCTCATGAACTTCCGCGGCTACAAGGGCGCGCAGAGCTACCCTTCGCGGACGAAGGATGTCGACGATGTCGACTTCTCGACCGGGTCGGTGGGTCTCGGCGTTGCTCAGACGCTGTTCTCGTCGCTGGTGCAGGACTACGTCTCGGGTCACGGCTGGATGAAGGAGCGTGCCGAGGGCCGAATGGTCAGCCTGATCGGCGACGCCGAGATGGATGAGGGCAACATCTACGAGGCCCTGATCGAAGGCTGGAAGCACGGGCTCAGGAACTGCTGGTGGGTGGTCGACTACAATCGCCAGTCGCTCGACGCCGTGATCCGGGAGGGCCTCTGGCAGCGTTTCGAGCAGATTTTTCGCAACTTCGGCTGGGACGTGATGGTCCTGCGCCACGGGGCTCTGCAAGAGGCTGCCTTTGCCGAGCCGGGGGGCGAGAAGCTGCTCGAGTGGATAGAGCGCTGTCCGAACCAGCTCTATTCGGCGCTGACCTTCCAAGGGGGTGCTGCCTGGCGCAAGCGGCTGCTCGACGAGATCGGAGACCAAGGGCCGGTCACCACTCTGATCGAACGCCGCTCCGACGACGAGTTGCAGGCGTTGATGACGAACCTTGGCGGGCATGACATGCCGAGCCTCCTCGAAGCCTTCGAGGCGGCGTCCAGGCATGACCGTCCCGTCTGCTTCATCTGTTACACCATCAAGGGCTACGGTCTGCCGCTTGCCGGACACAAGGACAACCACGCGGGGCAGATGACGCCCACGCAGATGGAAGACTACCGCCTGCAAATGGGCGTAAAGCGGGGTGAGGAGTGGGACAAATGGGCGGCCGCCACCTTGCCGGAAGCGGAACTTGACGCCTTCTTCGCAAAGGCGCCGTTCTTCAGTGAGGGGCATAGGAGGCTGTCTGCGCCGTCGGTGCCGGTGCCTGAAACCCTTCCGTCACCGGGGCAGCCCGGCAAGCCGCTCTCGACCCAGATGGGGTTCGGCCAGATCCTGAACGACATCGCACGCGAGCGCAGTCTGCTTGCCGACCGCATTGTCACCACCTCGCCCGATGTGACGGTCTCGACCAATCTCGGTGGCTGGGTCAACCGGCGCGGCCTTTTCGCCCGGGAGACCATGGCGGACACCTTCAAGGCCGAACGCATTCCGTCGACCTTTACCTGGGAATTTGGGCCGAAGGGGCAGCACCTCGAGCTCGGGATCGCCGAGTCGAACCTGATGATCATGCTCGGGGCGCTCGGTCTCTCGCACTCGATCAATGGCGTGCGCCTGCTGCCGATCGGGACAGTCTATGATCCCTTCATCTACCGATCGGCCGACCAGCTAAACTACGCCTGCTATCAGGATGCGCGCTTCATGCTGGTCGCAACGCCCTCGGGCGTGACGCTAGCGCCCGAGGGCGGAGCACACCAGTCGATCGGCACCCCATTGATCGGCATGGCGCAGGATGGGCTTTGCGCCTTCGAACCGGCCTTCGTCGACGAACTGTCCGTGATCATGCGCTTTGCCTTCGATTACATGCAACGTAATGGCGAGGGGGATCCGGATGAGACGACGTGGCTGCGTGATCAGACCGGAGGATCGGTCTATCTTCGCCTGTCAACCCGGCCGCTCGAGCAGCCGCCGCGCGACATGAACCCGGCGCTCGCGCGGGACATCGTCAATGGCGCCTATTGGCTGCGTCCGCCTGGGCCCAACGCGAGTGTCGTCATTGCTTATCAAGGCGTCGTCGCGCCGGAGGCGATTGCCGCGACGGGTCTTCTGGCGGAGGACCGGCGCGATGTCGGGCTGCTCGCGATCACCTCCGCGGACCGGCTTAATGCGGGCTGGCAGGCGGCGGAACGTGCCCGGCAGCGTGGCGCGATTGGCGCCCTGAGTCATATCGAGCGGCTGCTCGCGCCGCTATCGCGTGACTGCGGCATCGTCACCGTGATCGACGGCCACCCGGCGACGCTCGCGTGGCTCGGTGGGGTTAACGGGCATCGCGTGAAGGCGCTCGGGGTCGAGCAGTTCGGCCAGACGGGGACTATTGCGGACCTATACCGTCACCACGGCCTGGACACCAACGCCATCGTACATGCGGCGCAGGCGGTCAGTGCGGGACCGGCTGTTCGCTACCGGAAGGCGCTGCCTTGACCATGAGCGACCGGATGCTCCGTGGCTGGTACGGATCGGCTGTTTCCACGGGCGTTCCGGTTCGCTTCAAAGCGGACAGGGCCGGGACACTGTGGACGTTCTGATCGCGCTTGAGTAGCTTGTGCGACCCCCAGGGTCACCTGGGAATACGCAGGGAGGCGGCTTTTATTTAGCCTTGCGTCCAATTACGAATTCGATCCAATCCAGTCCGGAGCAAAAGCTCCGCGTCCTCCCGATTTTCGGCTTCGACGTAGCACCGCATTTCCGGGGCATTTCCGGATGGACGCAAATGCAAGACACGCTTATCCGCGAGAGTGATACGAAGTCCGTCAACATCGCTAACCTTGCTTACCACTCCAATCGACCCGACGAAGGCGGCGATGTTAGTTTCCGCTGAACGAAGGTATGTCATGAGGCGAGTGCTGCTTTCGACGGAAAAATTTTCCAAGCGATCCGCCGCCGCTGCCGGCAATTGAAAGGAACTGCCAATCTCCGACAGTGGCTGCCCACTTGTACTAACAAGGGAAAGTGCCGCGAGGATGGGGAGAAAACTGTCGCGTGTAGGTAGCGCTGGCAGTTTAGTTCCGTTCGGGTCAAAGTCCGTGCCGGTCAACAAACCACCGTTTGCTTCGAAACCAACCACGCGCTCGTGACCCGACGCAACCAAATCGAGCATGGCAGCAATAACAAATGGGGATCCAACCTTGGTACGCACGACTTTAAAAGAACCTGCGGTCTCGATGCCAGAGTTTGATGTGACCGGCGTGACGACTGCCTTCGCTTGCAGGAAGTTCGCCGTAATCAGGCCTAACAAATCACCGCGAAGGGGGTCTCCGTGGTCGTCAGCTACCAGTGGGCGGTCACCATCGCCATCTGCCGAGACGACCGCATCAAGCCGATGCTCTTTGGTCCAGAGCTTGAACTGTTGAGCAGTCTCGTCAGAGACCGCTTCAGTGTCGACAGGAATGAAACCTTCCGAACGTCCCAGGGTTACGACCGTCGCACAGTGATATGAGAGAATGTCAACCAAGAGATCGCGCGCGACCGTGCTGTGCTGATATACGCCCACCGTTAAGCCCTTTAGAGCATTAATCTCCATAAGCTTTCGATTGCGCGCCATGAAAAAGGCCTTGCATTCGGCCTCCCGGTGCTGCCGACGTGCAACAGCACCTTCAAGGACGTATCCGCGCTTCTCCAACTGCAAGGCGATGCGCGTTATCTCCCGCTCATCACCCTTGTCGATCTCACCGTCGGGTCGATAGAATTTTATTCCATTACGGTCGGCCGGAATGTGCGAGCCTGTGATCATCAAACAACCACTCTTACGCGCCTGAGCATACAGTGCCAGGGCAGGGGTGGGGACTGCGCCGCAATCGACTACGATGAAGCCGAGCGCGGACAGTGCCGCCGCACAGACGGCGGCGATGGCCGGACTCGAGGCGCGAAAGTCGCGCCCTATGAGTATCTCGTCGCCAATTCTGGCCAGGCCGGATTCCAGCAGGAATGTCGCGAATGCCGTTGCATATAGGGCAGAGGCGGCTCCTGCCAATTCTGTCGCCAGGCCCCGTAATCCACTTGTTCCGAATTTCATACCAAATCCGACGTTGCTAACCGGGTTTTGAAGGTAACATGCTCAAACTTTGGCTCGTCCGGAATGCCCATCGACAGATCCCTCGGACGAGAACAAGACGTACATTCGGTTACCGTAGACGCGTTCGGTTATCGACGGTTACCCTTGTGAGGATTGACGCAGTCGGCGTCGGCGTGGGCAGCGCACCGTGACCTTCACGGCGACGAGGTTGGAGCGGATGGGGTCCGGGTCCGGCAGGGCTCCTCGCGGCTGGCTCACATGAGCGCTATCGCCATCGAGTGATTGTCTCAGTCTACATTAGCTCTGGGTCCCGAAAGCGCGTACAGGCCTGAGACGCAGCAAATCCTCTTATCTATCGCCGTTCGGTGTAGCTCCCGTTCAGAAATGCATGATAGACACTCTCGATGCCTTCCATGAGAGTGATCTTTGCTGCCCATCCCAAAGTGCGCAGCTTGTCGACGCTCATCAGCTTTCGCGGTGTACCGTCAGGTCTAGAGTGATCATGCGCGATCTCCCCAGTAAATCCGACTACACGGCAGATCATTCTAGTCAGCTCTAGGATCGTGATGTCCTGTCCGCAGCCGAGATTGACGTGATCATGGTCAGAGTAGTTCTTCAGAAGGAAGACTAATGCGTCGGCGCAGTCGTCGACGTGCATGAATTCCCGACGTGGTGTGCCCGTGCCCCAGATGGTGATTTGCTTATCACTTATGAGCTTAGCTTCATGCGCTTTCCGGATCAGCGCTGGGATGACGTGGCTTGACTGCAAGTCATAATTGTCGCCTGGCCCGTAGAGATTCGTCGGCATAGCGGAGATGTAGTTGCGGCCATATTGCTGGCGATAGGCTTGAGCCATTTTGATGCCGGTGATCTTGGCGACGGCGTAGCATTCGTTGGTGCGCTCTAGTGGCCCGGTCAAAAGCGCGCTTTCAGGAATGGGCTGTGGTGCCATCTTCGGATAGATGCAAGACGAGCCGAGGAAGAGGACGCGGTCGACATTGTTTTCGTGGGCTGCCGCGAAGATATTGGCCTCGATCATCAGATTGTCGTAAAGAAAGTCGACCGGATAGGTGGCGTTCGCGAGAATACCACCTACCTTTGCCGCCGCCATAATGATAGCGTCCGGTTTCATCACTGCCACGAAGTTTTCAACCTCGGTCTGTCGCTTGAGGTCTAGCTCTCCCCGAGGGGCGGCCACAACTTTGCAGTCTTCAGACGCGAGTCGGCGTACAACAGCGCTGCCCACCATACCTTTGTGGCCAGCGACCCACACGGTTTTTCCGTTCAGATCATACATTACGCTTCCTTCATGACTACAGATGTCTGCATGACCTTCAGGTCTTCGCGTACCATTTCCGCAGCAAGCTCGCGCACGGATGTCTCATGCACCCAGCCGAGCTTCTCCTTCGCCTTGGTAGCGTCACCCAGGAGAAGATCGACTTCCGTGGGGCGGAAGTAGCGTGGGTCCACTTGGACTAGGCATCTGCCGCTAGCTACATCATAGCCCTTTTCGCCGACACCCTTGCCACGCCATTCGATCTCGACGCCGATATCTTCGAAAGCCCACTCGACGAATTGGCGGACAGGAGTCGTTTTGCCCGTAGCCAGCACGTAATCATCCGGTTGATCCTGCTGTATCATCATCCACATACCTCGCACGTACTCACGCGCATGGCCCCAATCGCGTTGAGCATCGAGATTGCCGAGATAAAGCTTGTCCTGCTTGCCCAGGTAGATAGCAGCGGCAGCGCGGCTGATCTTGCGCGTCACAAAAGTTTCGCCACGAAGGGGGCTTTCGTGATTAAAAAGAATGCCGTTGGAAGCGTGCATACCATAGCCCTCGCGATAATTGACGACCATCCAGTAGGCGTAGAGCTTGGCGGCGGCGTAAGGGCTGCGCGGATAAAAGGGCGTCGTTTCGTTCTGCGGTACGGACTGCACGAGGCCGTATAACTCCGAAGTCGAGGCTTGATAGAAGCGGGTCTTGTCCGTCAGACCGAGGAGGCGAATCGCCTCAAGAAGTCGCAATGTACCGATACCGTCCGCGTTTGCTGTGTACTCAGGTGTTTCGAACGACACCTGCACATGGCTCTGAGCAGCCAAGTTGTAAATTTCGTCTGGCTGAGATTCCTGAACCACGCGGATGAGGTTAGTCGAATCAGTGAGGTCACCGTAGTGCAAGATCAAGCGCGGATCGGATTCGTGCGGGTCTTGGTAGAGGTCTTCGATACGACCCGTGTTGAAGGAAGAGGAACGTCGCTTAATCCCATGAACGATGTAGCCTTTTTTGAGAAGAAGACGGGCAAGATAGGCACCATCCTGTCCAGTTATGCCCGTAATAAGAGCAACTTTCCTGCTATCGCCCATTCTATTCCTGCTCTATTAAAGTTTAAAGTTTCGGCTCCGGCTCGCCACGCCGACACAATGTGCGGCCAGCCCCGTGCGCTATGGAGCACTTCGACACATGCGGCGCGAAGCTCGTCATGACAGTCCGCAGCCGAGCACACCTCTTGCTTGGAAGTCACATCAACATAGAGTTGCGCCGCTAACCGTCGGCTTCGTACATGCGGTCTGAGTGCCGCTCAGCTCACGCCGTGAGCGACATGTACTCCCAGCACCTTGCAGCTGATTTGCTCATCCATCAGCGAGTGAGGACGCCTTTCTTTCTTGCTTCAGCGTCTTCTAATGGGAATTGTTTGAATCAGTGAAATCGATTGTTTGGATAAAGTGCATCCACAGAATGGATGGTCTGACCGAGCAGCGGGGGCGCATCGCCGGCCCGGAGTCGTAGGCGCGAGCTTCCGTTCGGGGCGAGGACAAAGTTCGTGGCCGCGAGCCCTCACCACAGCATCCGGCACAGGTCGTGCAGAACTTTGGGAGCAGACTGCAGATTCTGTCGATCAGCTGGTTCCAGGCGCGTCGAGCTGTCGACCTCATCTCGCCCGGGACGGTTGCTGTATGCAGCCTTGCACCCTTGGCGTATGGCGTCGACGGAACGATTTGCTCCGGCAGGCAGTGTCGCAGCGTTCCCCGGCTGTTTCGGCTCTATTGGCCGGGCCCGCGTCAGCCGAGCCCCTTCATCATGGCATCCAACGCATGGATGGCCGGCATCCACTCAATAGATTTTACATATGCCGCGGAGGCCCAGTAGAGAAGGCTGAACCGGAAGCGAGGGCATCGGCTTCAAGCCGTGTGAGCGTCACGGGATTAGTGGGCAGTGCTGAGTGAGCTCTTCTGCCCTATGGCCCGGCCTCTGCCAAGCGCCCGGCGTCAGGGTCTACGTGTCGACTAAGGATTCCAAACCGGATGCAACCTCCTCTCTGAACGAGATTTCCGAAAATGCATGTTAGTGGAGTGGAAAAGCGCCGGTTCGTCGTCTCTCGGAGGCGTACGGGGTTCGGTGATTGTCTGTGGTCGTTGGCGGCCGCTTGGCGCTACGCGCAGTGGTCGGGACGAACTCTAGCCATCGACTGGCGGGGGGCCTGCTACCTCGACCAACCCTTCACAAATGCGTTTCCGGTGTTCTTCCAGCCGATCAATGACATCGCTGGCGTGCCGGCTATTTCCGACGACCGGATCAACGACCTTTCCTTCCCCGGTCCATTCTTCCCGGAGTGGTGGAACAGGCCGGCGATCGAGTGCCTTTACCGGCCAGATGAGCAGATTTTCCAAGAGCGCGATGAGTTGGGCGAGCTCTTTCAGGCCGAACACGATGTCGAAGCGAACACAGTAGTGTGTGACGCTTGTCTGATGTGGCGGTGCGATGAGGATGCAGAGCGGCAGGTGTTCCAGAGTGTCAAGCCTCGGCCAGAAATTCAAGCCCGCATAGATGCCATTTATCAGGAATGTTTTGAGGGGCACAGCATCATCGGGATTCATGTTCGGCACGGTAACGGTGAAGACATCATGGAGCATGCGCCCTACTGGGCCGATCCGGAGCTCGCCGTTCGGCAAGTGTGCGCTGCAATTGACAAGGCTAAGGCGTTACCGCACCCCAGGCCTGTGCGGCTGTTCTTATGCACGGACAGCGCGCGGATACTGGATCTTCTGTCGGCCAGGTTTCCCGATCTGCTCACTGTCCCGAAGCACTTCGGATCCAATCAAGGTGGCCCCTTACACACTGCAGCACTCGGGATTGACGGCGGAATTTCCGCCCTCGTTGAGATGTATCTTCTCGGGCGCTGCGATACCGTAATTCGGTTTCCCCCGACGAGCGCCTTTACACGATATGCACGCCTTTTCGCACCACGGGTAATTGAATTCGATCTGAAAGAGCCAAGTCGTTTGACTTTGATAGAAGGCAGCCAAGTCTCTGATCTCAGTTAAGACCCGCCACCTGCGCAATTCGGCAGACGCAACCAAAGGCATAGTTGAATGCGCATTTCTCACCGACGCCAGTGGAGGCGTCGTACATTACCGATAGCGTCGTCATCTGACGCCGCCTGCAACGCGCCAGAACTTCGCTGTTACGCGGGGGCCGCAGACAAGCCAGAGCGACGGCGATCGTGACGCTGACGCTCGAAAGAACGCGGGCGATCACTCCAGAGACGAAATTGAGGTTGGTTATGAAAGTCATTCCCGTGATCATCAGCGGCGGAGCCGGATCGCGGCTATGGCCCGCCTCAAGGCAATCGCACCCCAAACCTTTCCTCAAAGTGGCGGATGGATATTCTCTCATTCAGCAGACTGTGCTGCGCGCCGCTTCGATAGAAGGTGTCGTGGAACTTGTCGCTGTGACATCCGGGGACCACCTCTTCCTGACCAAGGACGAATTTGACGAACTGGATTCCGTGGTCCTGCCACGCACCTTTCTGCTCGAGCCCGAAGCTCGGGATACGGCCGCCGCCGTGGCTGCAGCCGCGATCCATGCGAGGGCAACGCAAGGCCCTGACGCGATCCTGTGCGTCTTCCCGGCCGATCACCTGATTAGCAACCTGCCTGCGTTTCTAGACGTCATGGGCCTGGCCATGGAACATGCGAAGCTCGGGCGGATCGCCACATTGGGCGTCACCCCAACCAGACCGGACACCGCATTCGGCTACATCGAAGCAGATGGTGAGAACGTCGTCCGTTTCGTTGAAAAACCAGATCTGGAGACAGCCAAAGCCTATGTCGCGTCTCAACGCTTCTTCTGGAACGCCGGCATCTTCTGCTTCAGTGCGCAAACCATGCTCGACGAGATGGTTTTGCATTGTCCCGAGGTGCTCCAGGCCGTCGCCGACAGCTATGAGAACGGCCGCGCCAGTCAATGCCAAGGCTATGCCAAAATCGAACTCGCGCCTGAGCATTTCGGTTCCGCGCCGCGAATCTCGCTCGACCACGCTGTCATGGAGAAGACTAACAGACTTGCCGTGATTCCCTGCGACATGGATTGGAACGACATCGGATCTTGGAACGCAATGGCCGATTTGATCGCCCCCGACGAAAGCGGGAACAGGATACGCGGCGATGTGCACATGGTCGACACGACCGGCACCTATGTGAGCTCCGACAAGCGCGTCATCGGCACGGTGGGCGTAAGCGATCTGGTGATCGTGGATTCCCCGGACGCTTTGCTTGTCACATCCCGCGACCGCGTTCAGGACGTTAAGAAGCTCTTCGAGGGCCTCAAGGCTTCGGGACATGAAGCTCATCTGGTCCATAGCACGGTACACCGGCCCTGGGGTACCTATACGGTTCTGGAGGAAGGCGAGCGCTTCAAGATCAAACGCATCGAGGTGAAGCCCGGTCGCCAGTTGAGCCTGCAGATGCACTATCATCGTTCGGAGCACTGGGTCGTGGTCAGCGGCTCCGCCAAAATCGTCAATGGCGAGCAGGAGTTGTTCCTGGGGACAAACGAATCTACTTACATCCCCTGCGGCCATAAGCATCGGCTCGAGAACCCAGGCAGAATTGACCTGGTTATCATTGAAGTGCAGAGCGGCGATTATCTCGCCGAGGATGATATCGTTCGCTTCGACGACGAATATGGTCGAACGTAGATAACAGTACAAAAAACGTTAAACGGCGAGCCGTCGCTCAAGGATCTCTGTCGTGGGTTCTGGGCCTAACATTGACAAAGCAGCGGGCCGAGCGTGTCATAGTATCCGCCCCGCACTCTCATCAGGCACTCGATCGTGGTCGAAAACATCGGCGAGCGCTTGACAGCGCGCCGTCCGCGGTAACGAAGACTTCAGATCTTTTTAGGCGGACCCGTTGCTCAGCTGTTCAACGGCACAGCCGTATTTCAGCCTGTAGGCGGCAACGAAATCCTCATCGCTGCAGATGCAGCGGCCGCTGGAATCTTTGGCTTTCGGATCATGGAGGTGAGAACCAAGGGCGCGCAGTAGATTCACGCGAGTGCTGGTCGTCGGACTCATCGGAAAACCCGCACTATGCTTGACCAGGTCTGTGGCAAGCATGATCCCGGCAAGCGCTGATTGAAAGGCCATCGGAACCACAGTTCGAACGAGACGACTTCCATCGCTAAGCTGGAACACCAGGCCGCCGCAGATAACCTGCTGATAAAAGGAACGGAGGGGCTGGCCAACAAACGCGGCGAGCGGCTCAAACGGCACAGCCATCGCCGTAGCCACCCGAGCTACGAACTCATTGGGGACTCCGGTATCGGTCTGCAGGAGCGCTTTTACCTCCTCGTGTGCTTCCGGCATTCCGAGTTCCTCCGCGACCAGTTGGTGTTCGTCCTTGGATTTCCCGGTCGGCATGTACATGCAGCAAAGGCAAGCCTGGCCGTCATCGAAACCATGCCGCGAGATCCCTAGATCTTGCTCCTGAGTCCAGGCGTTCGCGATCCATCGGGGCAGAGCACCTTGGACAGCTAGACGGTCGGCGGCGGTGTCAAGCGCCACACCCACTCGGTCGAATACCCAGTCGCCCCGGCGCGCAACATATTCTGCCCACTTCATAGGGTGCGCCTCGACCTCAAGGGCGGTGGACCGAAGGGCGTGGGTTGCTAGGGCCGCCTTAGAGAGGCCGACCTCCGCCTGACCTGCCAACACGTAGCGCTGCAGGTTTGAGAGTTCGATAGCTTCGTGATCAACTACATGCAGGCGCCCCGACAGACCGGATTGCCTCGCCAGCGCCCAGAGCGAGCCATGGCCTATCGCGCCGAGCCCAACGAGGTGCGTTTCGCCAAGGTCGACAGGGAAATTTAAGGGGCTGGAATCGCCGGCGTTGCTCTTGTTGTACGTGCATAAAGAGAGGTCGATGTTCTCGTCCAGCTCGGCGCCGGTCAGCTGGGAAGCAAAGATGGTTCGAAAGACGTTGGCCGCGGCGAAGCAGCTTGCGGCGCCAGCTCCATAGGGCAGCAAGCTCGAGCCAGAGCCCACCGGGTCCGTACACGACAGCTTTGCCGCCCAACCCTGCGATCCCATGAAAAACGTTGGGCACCGAAGTGATGGGTGCACCGCGCCTGCAGCTACACAGACCGTCGCATACTTGCCGGAACGCCGGATGCTGATTTTTGGATTGATCGACTTTGCCAAGCGCTCGAGCGCTTGGGCTTGAGAGCTCGCGGCCATATCCAGGGGGAGTATGGCCAGAACCGGATACAGTCTGGCAAGCAACCTGACCGTAAGGTCAAGCGTCGCCTGGCCCTCGGTACACGAAGCGGCTTGGCTGTCGAAGGCCACAGCCACGACCTGCTTTTCGAGGGCTGCTTTGAAGTCGCATAGATGAAAGTCGGCCAGCACCTGAGAAGCTGCCGTGGCGGCGCGGTCGATGAAGTTAGCGAGTGCCATCGTTCAACCCGTTATCGCGATCATCCGCCTGAGTGCCGCGGATGGGACCTCATTCCAGTTCGCCTTCGCGTCAAGTCGATAGGCGGCGACCCGAGCAAGATCGAAAGGCTCGCGGGCGAAATTGGGCACCACCAGCGACAGACACCCAACCGTGGTAGCGACCGCGTAGGCGTCGTCGGTCGTCGAATGGTAGGCTCGGCCCGGATGGCTATGGATCTGGGCGAAGAGTTTAAGGCTGCTCTTGTAGAGCCAGACATTGAGCCGGTGTAGTTCTTCGGCCGGAACTATCACGCAAACGCCGTCGCCCGTCCGAATGTGACGCTGTGCCGGGATAACGGTCTCTGTTACGCCAAAGTGTTGGTCTTGCTGAACGCCGACCCAGAGCGCCATCCCCTCATGGCCCTGTCGCCCAACTGAGCGCAGGTGCGCCTGGACACTTGAAAGACAGTCTCGGGGAAGAGCGACTGTCCCGACATCCTTGAGCTCGGTCATTCTGGAATGGCGGGTAGGGGTGCTATCATGGCTCCCACTGAGATTTGGAACTGATACTGAAGCTGCTCCACGGGACCGGTCCCGTACGTGATGATCTTGTCCAGGATGAAGGCCAAACAGCCTTCGCCAGAACCCCGGTGGAGAAGCCATGAATCACCTGAATGGGCTGGATTGTCGTGGTATTCCCGGACGCCTGACATGCACAGGAATGGCGTGTGTTCCGCACTGTTGGCCTGGATGAAGTCCGACAGCGACAGAGCGTTCTGCTGCATGAGGACCAAAATCATATCCGGTGGGGTTCCGGGTAGATGCGGTCGTCTCAGCATCCTGAGCAGCAAATCTTTCCGGGCAATCGGCCGGCGTATAAAGGGGTCTACGAAGACCACCGACGGAGGTCGGAGGTCGTAATTGGAGAAGTCGATCTCGACAGCTGCACCGATGATCTGTGGCTTTATCTTCGGCGGTACGAAGATGAAGAAGGCCGTCGGGAAGCTCGCCTCGATCAGGAAACAACCCTGAGCCCGGTAAATACCTGCTTGTGTTTGGAACCAGCCGATCTGCCGATCGAACTTCGCTCGGGACACCTCCGGGTCCACAGTTTGGAGTTCAGGCACCTGCGACGCCCGCCTTCAGGCTGAGGAACAGGGTCACAGTGGTCGCGAAACCGAAATCGTCAACTTTTTTGTCGACGTCGAGCAAGGTGCCGGCCTCGTCCTTGAATTCCCAATTCTCGGCCGGTTGGGCGACGTTCTGCGTATTTTCAAGCGCTTTGGTGCGGACGACGTGAAGCGGCTGGTTGGGATTGGCTTCGACCTGTGTGGGCTGGCCGTTCACCACCACCGTCATCTCGATCTTCCCAGGGCCGGCGCCGTGATTTTCGCCCTTGCCCGGATTCTTCGACATTGTCCTACTCCTGTGGCTTACCAACGGGCCCAAGCCGCCAGTGCAGACCTGCTGGTGAGCGGGCTGGCGGTCCTCAATCGTCCACTCGGCGCCACGGACCGCGAGTACGCGAAAGACAAGGGATAACATCGAATCGATGCTATCTCCTTTTATGGGGACTTGTGGGGCAAGTAAACGGCCGAAACTGCTCTTCACAACTATAATCGATTAGAGCATCGGCAAAATACCGGCCCCCACCTATTCATGAACACGGCGCAGCTTGCTCATTCCACTGGCCGCGTGCAACTCGGGCACTTGGTGATTCAGTTGGCAACATGCAAAATGGCCCCATGCCGCCAGTATCCAACGTGGAAGTTGGCAATACCCCCGCAAGTTGTCCCTGCTCCTTTGGAATAACGCGCCTGGGGTTGGGCCCGCTCTCGCGACGTCGCCTAGGCGCTCGCTCGCGAGATCGGCTCGCGGGTGCAGATCGCGGGCGCTCGCGCTGCGCACGTGCTTGGCCTCTGCCCCCAAGTTCCGGCCAGGAGCACTTGCCTGACCGATGGCCCTTCCCGCCGCGTTGTGCTCGGCAAGCGGGTTGTGGATCTGCGTCACGCCTCCCCGAAGCATCTGATCGCCCCGGGCAGCGCCGCTGGCACCGTCGTGCAGGCTCTGCGCCACCTGGGTCCAATGCGTGCGCATGACGTCGCGCAGGTAGCCGCGCGCCAGCCATCGGTGAGCGACAAGAAAGCACTTGTCGCTGGCGCCATTCGGGCACCCGCATGGATGCGGCCACGCTCGTCGCCATCGCCAACAACGCAGTGGGTGCCCTGGGTGAATAAGGTTGCCCTCTTGCCGGCACACGAACGCTCCGCGCTGTTCGGCGAAACGGGCGCGACCCGCGGCGTTGGCAATACGATCGTAGAGAAGGACTTCTGGGTCTGCGGGACTTTGAGACGACTCTTCGAGGTGCCAAAGGAGGACGCCTACCTTGCTCTTCAAAGGCGGAACGTCCTTATCCAAAGCTTACGGCGCGATCGCAGATTCTCAGAGGACATAGATCTGTGGTTCGACCGCGCCGAGCTCGGCTATATCGGCGATCGTGATCCCGAGCGGGACGGGATCAGCAGAACAGGCCGGCAGGCTTGTCGAGGAGCTCGTCGGCGATGTCGAAATGCACGTCGCAGAGAAGCTGCTGCCGGCGCTGCGCGCAGCAATCGGCGGACATCTCGGCGAGCCGACGAAGGGCGAATGGTCCCTTAAGATCGACGCAGGCGATCTACAGACGATCAACTTTCATTATCCGACCGCGCCGGCCGCGGAAGCCTCGTCGCCCGTTCTGCAGAAGCCGGACGAGTAATTCAAGTCTGAGCAGCGTACGGCCGAATACAGGGCCCGTTGTTCCAATCGGGGCAATCGGCCGGCACTGGCGGTGGCGTTATCGCGACAGGAACAGTTCTCGATCTTTTTACTTCGCCAACCACTGCTTTGCCCCCCATTGCAGCCGTCGGCGGCCGGTTCCCAAAAGCGGACATCCGCCAGCCCTTGGCACGACGTTCGGACGGTAACGGACTTGGACGATACCTACTCTGAATTGGGCAAGATTGACCACGTCGCCCTTACTTGGCCCGCCAGCTTCTGGCCCTGGCGAGACCGGAGTAGACACTGCCTGGAACTTGAGAGGGAGCTGGAAGCCAACGGGATTCTTAAGGTGAAACAGCGAACGAGCGCGATTCGCCGCCTGCTAAGACTGCGGCATTTACTGGCTAGCGAGACCTGGACGAAATTTGAATACCCCCCACGGCGAGGAAGCGTTCGCGGGGAAATCCGATCGACCGCATGTATTCTCCACCCGCAATACCCAGCATGGTTGCAGAAAGGCCGAGCCATTCGGCCACGAGACCTATTGTGGCCGCCAGGGCTCCGGAATCGCGCCATACCAAGCTCTCCGGATTGTTGTACGCCGCTGAGACCTTGTCCATGTCGGCCACGAACCGAAGCGTGCAGCCTGCGGCCCCCGGAAGCAGCTGGACCACCTCCGCCCGATTTAATGCCGCCGAGCCAGCGCGGTGGTTGAGCTCAGCGAACCCATGCCTGGGCAGGTACAGCCTCGGCTGCCCATCGTTTGCGCACATCTGGCAGACTATATGGATGCAGTGAAGCCCGCCCGCCGCTGGCGCTGGCCGCCGCTCAATCTCGATCCCGGCGCGTCCGACGCCGCCGTTCGTGACCGTTCTGGCCGAATGCCAGAGCACCGCCTCGATGTCCGACCAAGCAATATCACCCCCGACGCTTGATCGGCGGGCCTGCAGCATTTCCTGGAAGGCGTGCTCATGCGTTGGCTGCGGCGGGTCCAGCACCGATAGGGTGCAGTCGGGCGGGAGCCACGCAACCCATTTCCCTGCTGGCGTTCGAGGGTGGGGTTCGTCAGTGAGGAGTCCAGCCAAGGGCCTGCCATGTGTTGAAGTGCTTGGTGCAGCCGCGGCACCTGCCGCAAGCGTAGTTGCCGGTATGACAGGAATGCGCCCAGGCAAGCGTGCCCTGATCGATTCCCGATCGACGCACCAGCTCAACCGCATCGAGTTCGATGGCGGGCGCCTCGACGACTATCCCGCCCTCCTGCATGGCCATGAGCCGCGATGCCCGCTCCACGAACTCCGGCCGACCGTCGGCGTGGGCGCCATCGGTGGCCAGAGCGCCTATCAGCAGCCGCGACACGCCACGGCGCACCGCCGCCATTCCGGCCAGCGTGACGAGCAGTTGGTTCCGGAAGGGCCACCATTCCGACACTGGCGCCGCGGCGTCGGGCGCGGTACCGGCCATGTCGCCAGAACCCAGGGATGAGCAGTCGACCCGGATCACCTCGTGCGAGATGCCGAGTAGTTGGGCCACGTGGCCGGCGGCGTCGATCTCGGCTTCGGCCGGCTTCTGGCCGTAGTCGATGGTCAATGCGACGTCGGGCCGAAGCCACCATGCGATGCTCACAGAGTCCATCCCGCCCGACAGGAGCAAGGCGGTAGTCATCGCGGCAGTCTCCAGACAGCCTGGTAGATGGCGGTCGCGAAGTCGTTGGTCACCGTCGCTCCGGAGCCTACGAACATCTTGAGATCCTCCTCCCGCGAATTCTCGGCCAGCGCGACGACCGGTATGCCCTTGCGGATGGCGTAGCCCGCCTCAAAGACGGTCCCGGGGTCCATCCCGTTGACGATCGCCAGGAGCACGTCGCAGTCTTCGATGCCGGCGAGATCCGCCGGAGCGACGACCTCGGCCGCGCCGGGTCCGACCTCGTGGATGGGCGAGAATACCTGGGCACCTGCTTGCAGCAGGGCACGCCTGCTCTCCTCCACCAGCCAGCGCTGCCCGAGGTCGAAGAACGGCGCCGCCAAGTATATGCGGCCCGTACCCGGGCGCACCTGCTCGAACGGCATCGTGGCAAGCGTGGCGGCGTCCGGGGTGGGAAGGGCGCGGTGGCCGCAGTACCACGCGGTCGCCCGCGACGCGATGTCCGCCGCGTCATCGGGCGCCATGTCCTCCAGGGCCCACATTGCAGCGAACGTTGCGGAGAAGACGTCGCCGGATCCCAATTTCCAAACGCGCTCCGATCGATAGAGGGGGATTTCCCACGCCCCGTCCGGCGTGATTACCCGTGCGCCCAAGGCACCCATCTTCAGCACGACCACCTCGGCGCCGTCGTTCCGGAACAGCCAGTCGGCGCCGGCGCGAGGATCTTCCTCGCCCGTGATCGAGCGCATCTCGAGCCTGTTGAGCACCACTGCAAGCCTCTTGGCCGACGAGCCGTTGGCGGTGAACGCGGCAGCGCCGAAAGCGGATTGTGGATCGTAAACCGCGATGTTGGCGGCGACGACGGCATCGCCCTCGAGCATGCCGTAGCGGAGCACGACGTCGTCTTTGACGGCGAGCGGCGGTCGCTGGCCCATCAAGCCGATCGGCGGCGATATGACAGGGTCGCCAAGCGTATGTGCGTAGTCAAACAACACTAGGAAAGGCAGGTCCGTGGGTACCAACTCGAAGTCGGCGAGCTCGGCGAGGAGTTCGACTTCGCTCCGCGCCCGATCGCCCATGTAAGCGTGCAACCGCTTCCGCGAAGCCTTGACGGTGCCGAGTGCCTGGGCGGCGCGACCGGCGGATCCGAGGACGGCATCCCAGGTCGGTTGCAGGCAGCGCTCGCGGTAGATGCCGCCTACCACCGAAAGGCTGCGCATCAGACGGGAACCACCTCGACGGTGTAGACGCCGCCCGCGATGGCCAGCACCGTCGCCGTGTAGGCCACGCCACGTTGGACGATGCAGTTGATGACTTGCGTATAGCCCAGGAAAGTCAGGGAGCCGCCGATTCGTCCCATCGCGTCACGGACGACAAGGGTGCTGGTAGTGCCGGTGGGGACGACGTCGACGGTGAGAACGGTACCGATGGACACGGGCCCCAGCACGGAAGGCTTGGGGCTGTTGATGGGGGCGTTGTAGGTCTGGCCGCAGGTGTCCGGCCCCCCTCCGATTCCCGGACTCAGATCGTCCCTGCTCGAGCCGCCACCTCCGGACATGCTGTCTTCCCCCTGCTGCGTCCTCCAGTTGAACTCGGATTCGACGCTGGCCGCAAGCCCGCGAATGACGGGCCGATCGATCGCATGGTTCGCCACATCAGTGCATCGAGCAAGGAAGCGCGTAGGCCAGCAGCGCGGCAGAACCCGATGAAACGGGATTCGAGGCCCGCGTAGTCCCTCGCAGGCGTCGCACCGCCGCCGAATATTCCCATATGGACGCACGCCCGCACGATGTGGATATCGAGTATCGCGACCTCGTCGCTCGCCCGGCGGTTCCGGACAACCCAAGATGCCGTTTTGGGGCCGATCCCCGGCAGCCGCGTCAGTGCGTCCCTGAGCGAGATGTCGTCCAGCGCGGCCTCGTCGATATCGGCGATCCTCGCGAGGCACTCTCCCAGTTGTCGCGACCTTTGCCTGGCGAAGCGATACCGGACCAACCTGTCGCCAACTTTCAGAGGCATCGTGAGCATGGCCTCAATCGCACCGACGTCAACGACGGCAGTGCTACGCATCGCTTGCCGCACCCTCCCATATGCCGCGAGACCGACTTCAGCGGGCGCACCGTACCCACCGAGCAGGCAGGCGGCAACTTCCTCCGCTAGGGTGTCGCCAAGGCCGAACGCCTCACCGCCCGCCAATTCCTGCATCCAGGCCTGTGCGGCCCAGAACGCAGGGGTCAACGCTTCTTCAAACCGGCCCCAAGCCACTCCCGGGACCACGGACTCCGCAGGATCGGGCAGGAAGCGTCTCACGGGTGTGCCGTTGTGGAGGGAGATGACGTGTTGCATAAATTGTCCCGAAGAATTATGCATTATATTCATTTCGTGAAACACAGGTCAATGCAATCGACGGATATCATCGATACCGTGAACGCCGTCCTAAGGAGCACTCGCACTCGACAGCGCGAGTTGGCAGAGTTCTGCCGCGTCACCCAAGGGCATGTGAGCAAGGTTCTTTCGCGCAAGGTGCCGCCTTCCGCCGGGCTCGAGGCCGACCTCGCTGACTGGCTCGTGAAGGCGGACAGCACGGCAACTGCGTCCGGTTCCGAGTTGGAGGAGGCCATGAGCCGCCTGCGCAACGCGCCGGAGGAGCATCGAATGCATATTCTGCATATTCTTAACAACCTTTCGGCTCTCGTATGATAGAGAGGGCGCGAAAGAGATTCGGCGGCGAGAATCGTCAGGCACGCGATCCGTGGCCCGGTGCCGCAAGTGCCAGGTTGTCGCAGTACCGTCTTTTGCTTGTGCAAAAAGCTGCGGTCGATTTGTCGCTTGCAAAGGGAGTGTTTACCGTCCCAAGTGTAAAACCAATGAGCAGCGAGACCTGATGACCATGTTGGATCCCAAGCGCCGATGATCCATTCCGGAAACCTGTCTCACCTCGCCCCGCCTGACTTCCGCAAGGACGCCACGCTGGACCGACTGGCCGAGAGGTTCAACGTCGCCCAGTTCGTGAGCTTCTCGCCGTCGCCCTCGGGACCCCGGCAGGAATACTGCCGGCTGGCCGGATTGCCGGCCAACCACCAATTCGCCACCGCCTCGGAAGCCGTGCAGGCGCTGTTCGGACGGAGCGGGGAAGGAACGGTCAACATTCGCACCTTCAGCGAAGCGTCTTCGCAGAGCCGCGAGTTCCTCTATGCGCTGCAGGACTCTGAGGCCGTTCTGACCGCTCTGGCCCGTTTCGCGGCGGACGGAAGCTTCGCCATAGTTAATGAGACCATCGACGTGTCCGATGGCGGCGTCTCCGGCGTGATCCTCGATGATGTCGTGGAGTTCCGTCCCGACGCGACGCCCCGTGGCGTCGAGAGGGAAGGTTTTGCCTCCCTCCCTGCCCCGTGGGCCAACGCCGCCTTCCAAACCGTCTTTGGATTCGGGCCCGAGCTCGCCCATGGCGAGGCGGCCCGCCTCGAGTTCAGCCTCCACCCCGCACCGCGGGGTTACCGGCAGTCGCACGTTCTCTATTGGGAGTTTGGTGCCCACGAAACCCTGCCCGGCAATCGGGTGGACGTTCGGTGGCCCAACGATTTCTCCCGGATGATGGGCGACAAAGCGTTCGGCCTGCTCGTCGCGCACCTGGCTGGTTTTCCGGTTCCACGGAGCACGGTAATTGGCCGGCGCTTGGCCCCATTTGCTTTCGGCACGCCGACCGGGTCCAAGGAGATTTGGACCAGGACGTGTCCGGTGGAACAGGTACCGGGCAAGTTCACCACCTCGCGAGGATGGTTGGACCCCTTCTCCCTACTGTCGAGGGAGGATCCCGACGGCAGCGCGATCGTATCCGTGCTGGCCCAGGAGGCCGTGCCGGCCGTCTGGTCGGGCGCAGCGGTGCAGGGTGCGGACCGCATCCTCTATGTTGAAGGCGCCCGCGGCACCGGCGAGGACTTCATGCAGGGCACTACGCCGCCGATGGCCCTTCCGGATATAGTGGTGGCGACCGTCAAGGCCACGCACGCCCGCCTCGTCGCCGCGCTGGGCGACGTACGCTTCGAGTGGGCGTTCGACGGCGAGCAGGTCTGGGTCATGCAACTTCACCGTGGCGCTAGCCGTTCGGCCGGCTCGATCATCGTTCCGGGCGAGGCGGATGGATGGGCAGTATTCGACGTGTCGGAGGGTCTCGAATCGTTGCGGCTGCGGGTACAGTCGCTTCCGATCGGGCACGGGCTCCTGCTGCGGGGCGAAGTCGGTCTGACGAGCCACATAGCCGACGTCGCACGAAAGGCCGGGGTACCTACGCGCATGATTCGGGCGGACGATGCATAGCCAAGGCCGTCGAAATAGAACATAATGAGAACATCCAGGGTCCAACGTTGGGTCGACAAACAAGCAGGAGAGATAGAATGGCAAACTTCCAGGCTGTCGTGCACGCAAGGCAGGAGGCGAAGCGGGAACTGAGCACTCTGCGGGAGACGGTACGGATCCTGGCCGAGCAGCGTGTGCAGGAGAAGAAGGCGCAGGATGATGCCAAAGATGGACAGCAGCACGGCCACGTTAATCAGCCGGCCTAGACCATGTACACCGATGCGGACCGCAGCCGAGAAGTAGTCCCCGAGAAGGACGGCCACGACAAAAAGTGGCGCGACGAGTTCGGCCGAGATTACGGGCGGATAATCCATTCCGCAAGCTTCCGCCGGCAACAGGGCAAGACCCAGGTCTTCCCAAGCAGGGAGTCGGACTTCTTCCGCAACCGGCTCACCCACTCTCTGGAAGTGGCGCAGATCGCTCAGGGCATCGCCGAGCGCATCAACTACGAGTACGACAAGGATCTCGGCGGCAAGATCGACCCAAGGCTTTGCGCGACCGCCGGGCTCGTGCACGACATCGGTCACCCGCCGTTCGGCCACAACGGCGAGAGCGCGCTCGACAAGGCAATGCAACGCTACGGCGGCTTCGAGGGGAACGCGCAGACCCTCAGAATCCTGACGCGCCTTGAGAAGAAGTTGCGGTACGCCGAACCTTTGGCGGGGGACGATAGGGCAGGGCTCAATCTCTGCCATCGGACCATCGCGGCCACTCTGAAGTACGACAACGAGATACCCGCCATCCGGAAGGCGGCGGACGGTTTTGTCAAAGGCTACTACGGCTCGGAGAAAATTATCGTCGACCGGGTCAAGGCATCGGCGCTCAACGGCTACGTCCTCGGTCCTGAGGAGAAATTCTGCACGATCGAATGCAGCATCATGGATCTGGCGGACGACATCGCCTACTCGGTCTACGACCTCGAGGATTGCTTCAAAGTCGGGTTCCTGTCCCCTGCGGAGATGCTGGCCTCGGACGACGCTTTGCTCAGCGCGGTAGCGAAAAGGGCCTCGAAGCCGATGAAGCGGACGGTGACCATCAATGAGATACAGGCTGTCTTCATGGAGATATTCTCCGAGATAATAGAGCAGCCGGCGGAGGATGCGGATTCGCCGCTCGACGGCATCGTGATAGAAGACGACATCGCCCAACAAGCGAAGCGCGACGAGAGCCTGCTGACATTCGCCGAGGCGTACCGCACCTCCAAGGTCATGAGCGAGGACGGCTACAAGAGGACAGAATTCTCATCGGAACTCGTACACCAGTTCATCTCGGGGGCCGAACTCAAAGCCCACAAAGAGTGCCCATCGCTCAGCCAAGTATACCTTCCGGAGAAGCTCATGCTCCGCAAGGAGGTGTTGAAGCAGTACACATTTGTGGCTGCGATCTATGCGCCGCGCGTGAAGCTTGGTGAATACCGGGGCTACGACCTCGTCACCGACATCTTCAAGGCCTTGATGGGAGACCGGGGTGACTTGTTGATGCCCGCCGATGTCCGGGGCCGCATTCGGAAAGCGCCTAATGTAAGCGTCAAAGCACGTGAGGTCTGCGACTTCGTCGCCGGCATGACGGACAGGTACGCGATGGAGTTCTGGGCGCGCCTTAACTCCGATGCCGCTGAAAGCATGTTCAAACCGATATAACCTGTGCTCCATTAGTCTGCGTGGAGCCTGGTTCCCGCGTCAGCGCCGCGCCGAAGCGGTAGGTGTCGGGCCCGTAGTGCTTTGGGGCCTTACCGCTTGGCTCGATCTCGATGGTTCCGACCGACCAGCCTGGCGGGGTGTGTGAACGGGCGGCCGGTCGTCCAGCCCAAACGGGTAGCCATTGCTATGGATTGGAAGGCAGCCCCGCTGCCGGCGGGTTTTTCGCTTTACGAGGTACCAGCCTTTTGATTCCGGGATCTCAGCGGTCCTGAGAACCCAGCTCTCCCGCTGACCTTAGCTGCGTTGCCTCAGGCAGACATTCTCAAAATCAGCAAAGCCCGAGAGCGGTGTTTGTGAATTTGATGTACCGTCCGCTACGGAGTCGGAACCCGCAGATAAAAGAGGTCCGCGCGTCCGACAGCTATTCGATCCTCGACACCCAGAAGCAGTCGGTCGGGTACCGGCCCCATACAAGTCATTCGCTCGTCGCCCTTCGCGATGACACTTCTTGGCGCCCCAGTCTGCCAAGCCTGCAACGTTCACTGCATCGCACGCGCGCGTATATTGGGTATCTTCGATATTCTGAAACGTCACGTCATGCTGCTTCCATCTACTACCAAACAGTGGAATGTGCCCGTGACACCAACGAAGCTCCTTGTCGGCCAGATCGTCGTTGTGTTCGCCATCGTCATCGTTGGCGTATGGGCGGCAACGCAATGGTGCGCCCACATGCTGGAGTATCAGCCGCAGCTTGGCGCGCCATGGTTTGCCGCGGCGGCCCGGCCGATCTACAAGCCGTGGAAACTGTTCGAATGGTGGTTTCAATTCGACGCCTATGCGCCTGAGGTCTTCGACAAGGCCGGCATGCTTGCCGGAGCCAGCGGATTCTTGGGGTGTGCGGCCGCAATAGCTGGCTCCCTCTGGCGCGCGCGGCAGAGGGGGTTGGTCACCACCTACGGTTCCTCACGATGGGCCGCGGCTCGGGAAATCGAGAAGGCAGGCCTGTTTGAGCCGGCCGGCGTTTTCCTTGGCAAACTGAAGGATCACTATCTGCGACATGACGGGCCGGAACATGTCATGGCCTTTGCGCCGACACGTTCGGGCAAGGGCGTGGGATTGGTCGTTCCAACGCTTCTTTCCTGGACCGGCTCGGCCGTCATTCACGACATCAAAGGCGAGAACTGGCAGCTGACTTCCGGCTGGCGGTCGAAGTTCTCTTTCTGCCTCCTGTTCAATCCGACCGACTCGAGATCGGCGCGCTATAACCCGCTGCTGGAAGTGCGCAGGGGTTCAGATGAGGTCCGCGACGTTCAGAACATCGCGGACATTCTCGTCGATCCGGAAGGCGCGCTGGAGCGGCGGAATCATTGGGAGAAGACTAGTCATTCACTCTTGGTCGGGGCCATCTTGCACGTGCTCTACGCGGAAGAAGAAAAGACGCTCGCGCGCGTCGCCACTTTCCTGTCGGATCCGCAACGCTCGTTTGCCGCGACACTGCTGCGGATGATGACCACCAACCACCTCGGCACGGCGGACACACCTCGGGTCCATCCCGTCGTGGCCTCGGCGGCTCGCGAGGTGCTGAACAAGTCAGAGAACGAGCGTTCTGGCGTTCTCTCGACCGCAATGTCGTTTCTCGGGCTCTATCGTGATCCGACGGTTGCCTCGGCAACATCGGCCTGCGACTGGCGCATTGCCGACCTCATGGATGCGGAACGACCGATGTCGCTCTATCTAGTGGTGCCGCCATCGGATATCTCGCGCACCAAGCCACTGGTGCGACTGGTGCTCAATCAGATCGGCAGGCGACTGACGGAGCGGCTGGAAGGTGACCCGAAGAAAAGCCGCAAGTACCAACTGCTCATGATGCTAGACGAATTTCCGGCTCTTGGTCGCCTCGACTTCTTCGAGACCGCGCTCGCCTTCATGGCGGGTTACGGCATCCGCGCGTATCTGATCGCGCAATCCTTGAACCAGATCTCCAAAGCCTATGGCGAGAACAACGCCATTCTCGACAATTGCCATGTGCGCATTGCCTTTTCCTCCAACGACGAGCGCACGGCCAAACGCATATCGGATGCGCTCGGTACGGCGACGGAACTCAGGTCCATGCGCAACTACGCCGGCCACCGGCTGGCGCCCTGGCTTTCGCACGTCATGGTCAGTCGCCAGGAGACTGCTCGCCCGCTGCTGACGCCTGGCGAAGTGATGCAGTTGCCGCAAGCTGACGAATTAATCCTTGTTTCGGGGTTGCCGCCGATCCGCGCCCAGAAGTTGCGCTATTACCAGGATCCGAATTTCACCGAACGGGTGCTGCCGGCGCCGGTGTTGCGGGAGGGTCTGTACGCGGACTGTCCTGCGTCGCGCCCCGACGATTGGAGCGGACAAGTCCGCAGTGTTGACCGCCGTCTCGCTGCCGATGACGAAAACGCCGGCGCGGCAATCGAAGAAGGGAGCGGCGTGCAACAGCAGCGTCATCCCGGCCTGCCTGAAGAACACGTCGTCGTCTCTCGGGAGCCTGATCAGGATGACCTCTTCAATCTGTCGGACGATGACGCCGAGGCACCCGCAGACAAGCGCGTCATGGACCGGGTTTCTACCGCGGCGAGCGCCTACGGCCTCAACGAGGGAAGGGGCGACGACAAGGACATCATCCCCGGCTTCTGAACGCTTTCCGCAACTGAGGCGTATCTCGGCGTAGATAACGCCCATAAGCGATTTTGCGGATCTCGGCGATGTTCGTTCGCACCGCCGTCGCATCAGCGCCGGCCAGTCGGAACGAGACGTATGAAGCCCCATCGCATTCGCCACCAGTTTCTGCTCGAACCCGAATTGAGCGAGAAGCTGGAAACCCTCAGCCGCAACCCGTCGACCACGAAATCGGCAATCGTCGCGAAAGCGGTCGAGGCCTTCATCGAACGGCGTGGTGAAAACGAGCTCGACCAGCGCTTCGGCAAGCGGCTGGACCGTCTTTCCCGCGATCTCGACCATGTCAGGCGCGACGCCGAAATAACTCTGGAGAGCCTGGCGCTCTTAATCCGCTTTTCAATCACGCTTCATGCCCACACGCCAATTCCGGATCGGGCGACACAGGCGATCGCCCAAGAGCGCTTTGACAAATTCGTCGAGCAGGTCGGTCGCCAGATTGCCTCCGGGAAGCGCTCGCTTGGTTACGGCAATGGCAACGGAGGCGAAGGATGAACTCTCATCCCGCAGCGGACCACCGCCGCCGAGCCATGCTGCGCACAGCCATGGGCGCCGCGATCACCGAGGCCCTTTCCGATTCGACCGTCATCGAGGTGATGGTCAATCCCGATGGCACGCTCAGGCTAGACCGGTTGGGAGAAGGCCGGGTCGATACAGGCGTGCATATGCATCCTTCCGAGGCGGAACGCATCATCCGGCTCGTCGCCTCCCATGTACGCGCCGAGGCGCATGCAGATAGTCCGATTGTCAGTGCCGAATTGCCATCAGGCGAGCGCTTCGAGGGTCTGCTACCGCCGGTCGTGCTGGCGCCATGCTTCGCTATCCGCAAACCGGCGGCAAAACTCTACACGCTGGCCAACTATGTCGCCGATCGCGTCATGCTTCCGCTGCAGGCTGATGCCCTGAGGAAGGCGGTGCGCGAGCGGCGCAACATCCTGGTCGCCGGCGGCACATCGTCGGGCAAAACGACACTTACCAATGCTCTACTGGCAGAAGTCGCCGAATGCGATGAGCGGGTGATCCTAATTGAGGACACCCGCGAGCTGCAATGCGCGGCCAAGGACTGCGTTGCCATGAGGACGAGGCGGGGCTCCATCACACTCGCCGATCTCGTACGCTCGACCTTACGGCTGAGGCCCGACCGCATCATCGTCGGCGAAGTCAGAGGCGCGGAAGCGCTCGATATGCTGAAGGCATGGAACACCGGACATCCCGGCGGCATTGCCACGGTTCACGCCAATTCGGCACGCTCCGCACTCTATCGTATTGAGCAGCTCGCCCAGGAAGCCGTTGTCACCGTTCCCCGCCGGCTGATCGCCGATGCCGTCGACTTGGTCATCTTTATTGCCGGAAGAGGACCCGCGCGCCGCGTTGACGCGATCGCCGAGGTCACGGGTCTCGACGGCAGCGGCGATTACGCCGTCACCCCGCTCACACTTCCGCAACTCCAGCAGCTCTGAAAGGTCACCTCATGCGCAAGAAGCTTCGCTTTCTTTCGTTCGCCGCCGTCGCGCTTCTTCTCACGGCCCAGGCCCACGCTGCCGGCTCCGGCATGCCGTGGGAACAGCCGCTGCAGCAGATTCTGGAATCGGTGCAGGGGCCGGTCGCCAAGATCATCGCGGTGATCATCATCATCACCACCGGCCTGACCCTTGCCTTCGGCGACACGGCGGGCGGTTTCCGCCGGCTGATCCAGATCGTCTTCGGCCTGTCGATCGCCTTCGCGGCCTCGAGCTTCTTTCTTTCCTTCTTCTCCTTTGGCGGCGGGGCAGTCGTCTGATGAGCACCGGAGAGCAGCATATCGAAGGCTTCGAGGTTCTGGTCCATCGGGCGCTCACCCAGCCGATCCTGCTCGGCGGCGCGCCGCGGGCGGTGGCGATCCTCAATGGCACGGTGGCCGCGGCCGTCGGCCTAGGCCTGCAGCAGTGGATTGCCGGTCTGATCCTCTGGATCGCCGGCCACACGCTCGCGGTCTTTGCCGCACGACGTGATCCGGATTTTGCCAGCGTGCTTGTCCGTCATCTTCGTCAAAAGGGCTGGCTTGCATGCTGAAGCTTTCCGAATACCGCGGCAAAGCCGACCGGCTTGCCGACCATCTGCCGTGGGCAGCACTCGTCGCGCCCGGCATCGTGCTCAACAAGGATGGCAGCTCCCAGCGGACATTGCGGTTTCGTGGCCCCGACCTTGAAAGCGCGACGGAGGCCGAACGCGGGCAAACAATGCGCTGAGAAGGCTCGGCTCCGGCTGGGCATTATTCTTCGAGGCCGAGCGCAGCGAAGCGCTGGGCTATCCGAGCTCGGCGCTTCCCGATGCTGCCTCATGGCTGATCGATGAGGAACGGCGCGCGGCCTTCGAGGGCAAGGTCGCGCATTTCGAGAGCATCTATCATCTGACCTTGGTCTTCATGCCTGGGCCCGATGGCCAAGCGCGCGCGGAAAGTGCTCTCGTCGACTCGCATGACTTGGGAGGGGAAAGAGACTGGCGCCAGGAGCTTGCCCGGTTCCGAGACGAGACTGACCGTGTTCTCGATCTTCTTTCGGGCTTCGTGCCCGAGGTGCGCGCGCTCGACGATGCCGAGACCCTGACGTACCTGCACGGCACGATCTCGACACGCCGTCATCCGGTCGCCGTGCCGGAAACGCCAATGTATCTCGACGGCGTCCTGGTTGACGCGCCGCTGACCGGCGGCCTAGAGCCGATGCTGGGCGAGCAGCATCTGCGCACGCTCACAGTTCTCGGCTTTCCGAACGTCACCCGGCCAGGAATCCTTGATGCGCTCAATAACCAGGATTTCGCCTATCGCTGGGTGACGCGCTTCATTCCACTCGACAAGGCGGAAGCCACGAAGACGCTGACTCGGCTCCGCCGGCAGTGGTTTGCCAAGCGCAAATCGATCGCGGCTATTCTGCGCGAGGTGGTGACCAACGAACCGGTGCCTCTCGTCGACAGCGACGCCGACAACAAGGCGGTCGATGCCGATGCAGCACTGCAGGCCTTGGGCGGCGATCATGTCGGCTTCGGCTATCTCACCACAACGGTGACGGTGTGGGATCAGAACCGTAAAGCCGCCGCGGAAAAGCTTCGCGCCGTCGAGCGGATCGTCAACGGGCTCGGCTTCACCACCATTCGCGAAAGCATCAATGCCGTCGAAGCGTGGCTTGGTTCATTGCCGGGTCATGTCTACGCCAACGTTCGCCAGCCGCTCGTTCACACGCTTAACCTTGCCCATCTCGTGCCGCTGTCGTCCGTGTGGGCAGGTCCAGCGGAGAACGAGCACCTTGCCGAGGTCACCGGCGATTACGCTCCGCCGCTTCTTTTCGCCGAAACCAGCGGCTCGACGCCGTTTCGGCTTTCGACCCATATCGGCGATGTCGGCCACATGCTGATTGTCGGGCCGACCGGTGCCGGCAAGTCGGTTCTGCTTGCCCTGATCGCTTTGCAGTTCCGGCGCTACGCTGGCGCGCAAATCTATGTCTTCGACAAAGGCAATTCGGCCCGCGCCGCCGCGCTTGCCATGGGCGGCGACCACCATGCGTTGGGTGCGAATGGTGCGCTTGGTTTCCAGCCGCTGCGCCACATCGACGACCCGGCCACACAGAGCTGGGCGGCCGAATGGATCGCCGGCCTCATTGCCCACGAGAATGTCACCGTCACCCCGGAGGTGAAGGAGGCAATCTGGTCGGCGCTCACCAGCCTCGCCACCGCGCCGGCGCAGGAACGCACGCTGACTGGCCTGTCGGTCCTGCTTCAGTCCAATGCGCTCAAATCGGCGTTGATGCCCTACACGCTCGACGGTCCATTCGGCCGCCTGCTCGATGCCGATGACGACCGGCTGGCCATCTCGGATGTGCAGTGTTTCGAGACCCAGGAACTGATGCACAGCCAAGGCGCTGTGCTGCCTGTGCTCACCTATCTGTTCCATCGTCTTGAGGACCGGTTTGACGGGCGGCCGACGCTGCTCATGCTCGACGAGGCCTGGGTCTATCTCGACAACCCGCTCTTTGCCGCCCGCATCCGCGAATGGCTTAAGGTGCTGCGTAAGAAAAACGTCTCCGTCATCTTCGCGACGCAGTCGCTTGCCGACATCGCCGGCTCTTCTATCGCACCCGCAGTCATCGAGAGCTGCCCGCAGCGCATTTTTCTCCCCAATGATCGTGCGGTGGAGCCGCAGGCACGGGCAGCCTATGAGCGCTTCGGTCTTAATGAGCGACAGATCGAATTGGTCGCCCGCGCCACGCCGAAGCGCCACTACTATCTGCAGTCGCGCCGCGGCAATCGCCTCTTCGAGCTCGGGCTAGGCCCGATCGCTCTTGCGCTTTGCGGCGCCTCCGACCCGGCCGCGCAGACCCTGATCGACAATATTCTTTCCGAAGAAGGGCGAGGCAGCTTTGCCGCCCGTTTCTTCAGTGCGCGCGGCCTGGATTGGGCTGCCGAGCTTCTCCAGCAATTTCCTCAACCTAACAAGGAGCAATCGTCATGATCGGACGCCGCCTTTTTACTAGCCTGGTCACCGTTTCCCTAATCGCCAAACCGATGGCTGACTACGTCCAGCCGGCCTATGCGCTCATCGTGTTTGACCCGTCCAACTATACGCAGAATGTGCTGTCGGCAGCACGCGCATTGGAGCAGATCAACAACCAAATCCAGTCGCTTCAGAACCAGGCGACTATGCTGCAGAACATGGCGCGCAACCTTCAGCGCCTGGATTTCTCTTCCGTGGGCCAGCTTACCGGCTCGCTCCAACGGATTGACGGTCTGATGACCCAGGCGAGCGGCCTGAGCTTCGATCTCGATAAGCTGCAGGACCAGTGGCGCCGGCAATATCCGGAAAGCTACGACGCCACCATCAAGGTCAGCGATGTGGCGAGCGCCGCGCGCGAGCGCTGGCAGAGCGCCATGCAGGCGTTCCGCCAGACCATGAGCGCGCAGTCGCAGATCGTCGAGAACGTGCAGGCCGATGGCGACCTGCTTACCGACCTCGTCAATCGCAGTCAGGGCGCGGCAGGTGCCCTCGAGGCAAGCCAGGCCACCAATCAGCTGATCGCGCTTTCGACCAAGCAGCAGATGCAGATCCAGACGCTGCTTGCGACCCAGTTCCGGGCCGAGGCCGAGGATGCGGCGCGCAAGGCGCAGTCCGAGGAAGCCGCTCGCGAGACGACGAAGCGTTTCCTGGGCACCGGCACGGCTTATCCCGGCAACTGATCGGCAGTTCTTCAAGACAACGAGGAAGGCGGCGACATGAACGACCTCGGAGTCATCGATCGCTTCATGGAGACCTTTACCCGCTACATTGACAGTGGGTTCGGTCTGCTTTCGGGCGACGTTGCCTTTCTCACCACCATTCTGATCGGCATTGACATCACGCTCGCAGGCCTGGTCTGGGCGTTCGGCGGCGAGCCCAACATTCTTGGCCGGCTTGTTCGCAAAGTGCTCTATGTCGGCGCCTTCGCCTTCGTCCTGAACAATTTCAAGAACCTCGCCGACATAATTTACCGCTCCTTTGCCGGTCTCGGCATAAACGCATCGGCCGGCAACCTGCCCGCCGACAGTCTCCTACGGCCAGGCCGCATTGCCGCGGCCGGCTTCGAGGGCGCCTGGCCGCTCCTCAATCAAGCGAGCCAGCTAGTAGGCTTCCCCGAGATCTTCGGTAACGCGCTCACCATCTTCGTGCTGCTTCTGGCCTGGTTCCTGGTCCTCATCGCCTTCTTCATTCTTTCCATCCAGCTCTTCATCACCATCCTCGAGTTCAAGCTCACCACGCTGGCCGGCTTCGTCCTGGTGCCCTTCGCGCTCTGGAACCGCTCGGCGTTTCTGGCCGAGCGCGTGCTCGGCAATGTGATTTCGTCGGGCATCAAGGTGATGGTGCTTGCCGTCATCGTCGGCATCGGCTCCACGCTCTTTGGCGAGTTCGCTTCCGCCCTGCAGGGCCAGGAGCCGGACCTGGCGGCGGCCATGTCTCAGGTGCTGGGTGCGCTGGCGCTGCTTGGGCTCGGCATTTTCGGCCCCGGGATTGCCTCGGGTCTTGTTTCCGGCGCGCCGCAGCTTGGCGCCGGCGCGGCACTTGGAACAACGGCGGCCGCAGCTGGATCAACGCTCGTTGCCGGAGGCGCTGCGTTTGCCGGCGCGCGCATGGCAACAGGCGGCGGCCTCGCCGCAGTCCGTGCCGGCACCGCCATGGGGTCCGCTGCCACCGTCGCTTGGCAGACGGGGCGCGCGACATCGCCCGAGTCCGGGCTGTCCGGGGTAGCTGCTGGGCTGCAGGGGGTTGCGAGTGCCGCTAGCGGCGCCGCGATGCGGGGAATGCGATCCGCAGCAGAACCATTCCGCCGTAGTGCCGACGCCGGTCGCGATGCCGGCTGGACCGCGACCGGCGGCATGCCGACCGCGTCAAAGACAGGAACCTCGCCCGCTGCAGCCTCTGACCCCGCGCCGGTCTGGGCAAGGCGTCTGCGTTCCGAACAGACCGCACGCGCCCATCGCAATGCTGCCACGCAGGCGGTGCGCGATGGAGATCGGGGCGGAAGCGGCGCCAATCCCTCCCTCAATGACAAGGAAGACTAGATGCTCTTCAAGCGACCCGCTCAGCGTTATGGAAAGACGCCCGAACCCGTAACACCCTACCAGAAGGCCAGCCAACTCTGGGATGAGCGCATCGGCACGGCGCGCGTCCAGGCCAAGAACTGGCGCTTCATGGCCTTTGGCTGCCTGGCTCTGACGACGGGGCTTTCCGGTGGGCTTCTGTGGCAGTCGATGCAGGGCCGCGTCGTGCCTTATGTCGTCGAGGTCGACCGCTTTGGCGAGGCGCACGCGGTCGCGCCGGCAGTCCAAAACTACCAGCCCGACGATGCCCAGATCGCCTGGCATCTCAGCCGCTTCATCCAGAATGTCCGTTCGGTTTCCACCGATGCGGTTCTGGTGCGGCAGAATTGGCTGTCGGCCTACGACTTTGCCACCGACCGAGCGGCGCTCTTCCTCAACGAATATGCCAAGGCGAACGACCCTTTCGGCCAAATCGGCACGCGCAGCGTGTCAGTGCAGGTGACCAGCGTGGTCAGGGCTTCCGACAGCTCGTTCCAGGTCAAATGGACCGAGCAGGTGTTCGAGCGCGGCAGCCTCGCCAGCACGACGCGCTGGATCGGGATCCTCACCATCCTCATCCGCCCGCCTAGGACAACCGAGCAGCTGCGCAAGAACCCGCTCGGCGTCTTCATCAACGCCATCGACTGGTCGCGCGAGCTCGACAGCGCCGCGCCAACCCCCGTTTCCCCTAAGGAGCCCGCCAATGACAAATAGAGCCCAATTGCTTCGTGCTGCCTTGATCCTGTCGGCGTCTGCTGCGGTTCTTTCGGCCTGTGCCTCGAAGCCAGTGCCGCCGCCTCAGATTTCCTATGACCACGAGGACTTCAAACCAGCCGCGATCGAGAAGGCGCCGGAGAAGCCGGTCAAGGTCGTGGAAGTGCCGAAACCGTTACCGTTGCCTGGTCAGTTGATGCCCGCACCCGGCAAGCCCGCCCCAGATAAGCGCTCGCCGGAAGAACAGGTCGCCGATGCCAACAAGGCGGCGACGCAACAACCCACCAAGTTTGGCTATGTCAATGCGGTGCAGGTTTACCCCTTTGCCGACGGCGCGCTCTACCAGCTCTACGCCGCGCCGGAGCGCGTCACCGATATCTCATTGCAGCGGGGCGAGAAGCTGACCTCGGTCTCAGCCGGCGATACGGTCCGTTGGGTGATCGGTGACACCGTTAGTGGCTCAGGCGATGACCAGCGCACTCATGTGCTGGTGAAGCCATTCGCGCCGGGGCTTGCCACCAATCTGGTCATCACGACGGACAGGCGATCCTATCACCTGCAGCTTCAAAGCACCGAGAAAACTGCCATGGCGGCGCTCTCCTGGATTTACAGCGAAGACCAACTCGTGGCGCTTCGGCGGCGCAACGCTCAGGCCGAGGCTGAAATGCCCGCGGCCTCGAACGTAGCACTCGAAAACATCCGCTTCCGCTATTCGATCGCCGGCGACACGCCACCGTGGAGACCGACGCGCGCCTTTGATGATGGCAGCAGGGTCTATATCGAATTCCCTCGCCGTATCGACCAAGGTGAGGCGCCGCCGCTCTTCATCGTCGGAGCCGACGGGGACAGCCAGCTCGTCAACTATCACATGCGCGGCAACTACTACATCGTCGATCGCCTCTTTGCTGCGGCCGAGCTAAGGCTGGGCACCAAACAGCAGCAGGTGGTGCGCATTACGAGAACCGACGGTCGGCAACCGCCGCGGCGGGTTTCGCTGTTTTCGCGTTTTGGCAGGTGAGGGGAGGCTCATGACCGATACTTCCCATCCGAATGCTCCGCCGAAGCTCAATCCCGAACAGCTGCAGCTGCGAGCCTCGCCCCGCCGAGCGGTGCGGTTCAGGCGCGGCATAATCGTCGCGATCGCTGCTGTTGGTTCCGGCGCTGTTTTTGGCGTCACGATGATGGCGCTGCGGGGACCCGCATTGCGCCTGAAACAGCAGGCCGAAGAGCTCTACAGCACGGACCGCAAGCCGACCGCCGAGGGACTTGAATCGCTGCCCAAGGACTATTCCGGGAGCAAGCCGAAGGCTCCGGTGCTTGGACCGCCGCTGCCCGGGGATCTCGGCCGTCCTATTCTCGAGCACCAGCGCCAGCTTGGCATCGCACCTGGGCAAGACGTTTCCGCCGAGGCGCAGCGGCTTGCACAACAAGCGATTGAGGCGCGCGAGTCGCAAGTCCTCTTCCGCATCGAAAACCGGCCCCAGCAGGCGGAAGCTTTTGGCAATGGGCAGGGCGGACGTTCGCCTTTCGAGACGGCGTCTCCGCAGCCGGATACCGAACGCCAGCGAGCTTCCGTCGCGCCGGCCGAGGGCGACCAGAACAATCAACAGCGCAAGCTCGATTTCATCGATCAACGGAACACCGGCGGGATCTACAACCCGCATGCACTGCAGACGCCGGCCTCGCCGTATCAGATCATGGCCGGCAGCGTGATTGCTGCAAGCCTGATCACCGGCATCAATTCCGACTTGCCCGGCCTCGTCGTCGCGCAGGTTACCGAGAATGTGCGCGACAGCGTCACCGGCAGCATCCTGCTCATCCCGCAGGGCTCCCGGCTGATCGGCACCTACGATAGCGTTGTAGCCTTTGGCCAAAGGCGCGCTCTGTTGGTGTGGCAACGCATTGTGATGCCGGACGGCTCATCGATCGAAATAGACAATCTGCCCGTGACCGACGCGGCCGGCTACGCCGGGCTCGAGGACAAGGTGGATTTCCATACTTGGCAGCTGATCAAGGGCGTCGCCGTGGCCACATTGCTGGGGGTTGGTACCGAGTTGACCTTTGGGGCAAACGAAAGCGACTTGGTCAAGGCGATTCGTGAATCCACCCAGCAGAACGTCAGTCAAGCCGGCCAACGGATCACTGAAAAGAACCTGAACGTCCAACCCACGATCACCGTCCGCCCTGGTTGGCCGTTGCGCGTCATCGTGCACAAGGACCTCGTGTTGCGGCCATACACGGGGTGAACAGGAGGACTTCATGGCTAACCTGAAACTCGGAAAACTTCCGGACCGGACACCTTCGAAGATCACCATCACCGTTGGCGCCGACTTGAGCCAAGCACTCAACGACTATGCCGCACTTTACCGTGAGACCTATGGCGAGTCCGAAACGGTGGCGGAACTGATCCCCTTTATGCTGGTCGGGTTCCTGGAAGGCGACCGGGCATTTGCCAAGGCCAGAAAGGAAGGTCTGCCGGGCGCCGGCGCGTCGGAGAAACCATCAAGGCACTCAGCTTCAACATTGGACAATGCGTAGCGTGGGCGGCTCGGCTTGTCCGAGTAGAGATACAGCTGATGAAATTGCAGCACCAGGAAGTTTCCTGAGCGCAAATGCTGCTGTGGTTGAAGCAGCACCCTGATAGTGATCCCGCTCTAATGGCCTCTCTTGAGGTGACACGTCAAAGACGAGTGTTGAGCCGCGAGAAAACCGTGACCCAAACGCCCAAGCTCGTCGAGCCACACCTTGCGGGTACGCAATAAAGCCTTCTTCATCAAAATCAGCCTCTCTCAAAATTGCAGCGGACCGCCTTCGCTATCCTGCACGGTTTGAAAAAAACGGTCCCCTACTTCGTCTGGATCGTCCCTCACCTCACCCGACGAGGGCGACGGCGCTACAGGCGAAGCCGCTGCTTTGGTGGTGCGTTCCCGAGCCCCTTTAGCGCAAGGGGGTCGTCACCCGCATCGGCCGAGACGCAGAGCGGCTTGGGGCGCTGCCTAGAGCCCGGCCCAAAGGGTGGGCTAGACTGCTTCTCTGCCCGGCTACTCTGCCGCCTCGGCCTGTATTTCGTGCGGCTGCTCGGGCACTTCCTTCTTCTTCCGCTTCTTCTTCCGGCCCTCGGCGGCAACAGCTTGGTCCGTGACGAAAATGACGCTCCCCGGAACATCCATGAGCTGCAGCGCCTTCATCCCGCGCATAAGGCTGATACGGGAAAACAGCGGAAGGTTTAGAGACCTTCCGGCAGAGTCCTTCCGGGTGACGATGCCAAAGACGATGCGGTACTTGCGGTCCCGCACAAGACCAACAAGCGCATCCGCGTCGCCGCCCGCCATCAGGTCGCGGACAAGCGCCTCTAGCTTGTCGACCGCCTGCGGCTCAAGGCGGATCAGTTCGATTGCGTTCACGCCCTGATTGAACAGATGGCTCAGCTGCGCAGACAGCGTTGACACCTTCACGTGATAGAAAGTTGCGACGCCATCGCGCACCGCCAGCAAGTCGCACGGCTCCACCGCGCTCTGCCCGTCCGGGCCGATATTTTGCATATCGAGGCAGGCGATGGCGGCATCGCCGGCGGCGACCGCCGCATTGTATTCGCCTTCGCTGGCATGGGCGTAAGCCGGCAAGTCGCTGGCGGCGAACAGCGGGTCGAGATAGGTGCTGAGGCGCGCGATATAGGTGTTCTCGACACGGTACCAATTGCCTTCGCAGAGATGGTAGGTATCGCCGTCGGCACCTTCCAGGGTAGTGTCGAAGACAAGGCTTTTGTAGATGCTGTAGCGGTCGCGGTCGTTCCCGTTCTCGTCCGTCAGGACCAGCACGTGCCGCCGCAAATCCTCAACGCCCATCCTATCAAAGTCGACCTCGTGCTCATCTAGATACGCAAAGTACCGCCCGATATAGACATCGTCATAGACGAGGCCGCGCCCGGCGCCGGCGAAAGCCACATAAAGATTGTCGCTGTAGTTGATGATTTCGGGCACGGTGATGTTGAGGTCGGGATCGCGCGCGCGGAACGCGGCCAACACACGGCCGTTCAGCGCCTCGATCTGCGCCGGATCGCGCACCGGCACGATGTTCTGGATCTCAGGGAACGCCGCCTTGTAGGCATCGCTCTGGTATAGGGCCAGCAATTTCTCGCACAGGTCCGGCAGCTCGCCCGCCTCTACATCGGTGCTTATGCGCAGGTTGCTTGCGCCCGTGGCGTGTCGGAACAGGTCCTTGTGCTCGTCGCGCACCTTCCCGGTAAGGCTGCGCAGGATCGTGCTGTCCCGGTCGAAATCGAACAGCGTCAATTCGGATTCGATCGGCAGCTGTGTGCGCTGGCGCTTGGCGGCGCCGGGATCCAGCGTATCGGTGCTTTTCAGCTTGCGCGGGTCGAGGCTGTTGAGCGTGACCCGCAGTCCGAAATCATACTCATAACTGGAATCGATCAGGTTGTGAGCGACATGACCAAAGGACAGCGCGATACACCTGTCGCCGACCGGGATAAAAATGAGCGCGCCCTTTGTGACCTGCGTCAGCTCCTTCTCGATATTGAAGTACCCCTTCCACCAAGGCGGGCGCGGCGCGCTGTCCAATACAAAAAGAGACGCATTCTCTGGCAACCCCTGCGCGCCGACATCATCGTCGAGAACATGATCCTCCCGCAGTGCGTTCGTTGCGTCGTAGCCTTCCTTCAGAAGGTAGATCGAAAATCCCCTGCTTTTCGCCATATTTCCCCGGCACCCGCGAACGTAAGTATTTGTTCCTTATTCAGAGATGAGCCGTATAGCATTGTCAACAAAATACGCTCGCATGCTGTTTCATCGGCAGACACGACGGCACTCGGCGCAATGTGTTGGAAGGGCCGGCCGTTGGCGGAGGATCGTCCCCGGCAGGAGCGCCATTTCCGTGTAAAGCTCGGCACTACTTTCTGTTTCCAACGCAACGGATGTCTGCTTTCCTGGGCTCTCGGGAAGGGCCAGTCCGTTGCTCTGGCTACGTCATTCCAGTTCTCGACCATCGCGCAGTCATTCTCGATGGTCCCGCGCCAAATGTTTGCGAACTCACATAGGTTCGTAAATTGGGACTTGCGATACAGGCACCTATATAGCAGCCAGC
The DNA here is from genome assembly GCF_040322895.1 of Mesorhizobium sp. M0088. Lineage (NCBI taxonomy): Bacteria > Pseudomonadati > Pseudomonadota > Alphaproteobacteria > Hyphomicrobiales > Phyllobacteriaceae > Mesorhizobium > Mesorhizobium sp. M0088. Next base: position 71,926 of record NZ_JAMYUI010000015.1, on the reverse strand, counting down.
TGATATACCAGCGTATATTGACAGTTGCGATATACCAACCTATATCAGGCTAGCTCATCTCAGAGTCGTATACGCCATGAAGATCAGAACAGCTCGCGACATTGGTATCCTGATCAAGGAGGCCCGCACCCGGCGCGGCCTCTCACAGGCTGCCTTGGCCAAGATGATCAACACCACCCAGACGTGGGTGTCGTGGATCGAGAACGGCAAGCCCGGCGCCGAGATCGGCAACGTGCTCCTGGCGCTGACCACGCTTGGTGTGGAGCTGGACTTTCAGATCACGCCGGACCCGACGTCGGCTGCTAATCATCATAATGCCGATGAACGGCATGTCGAGGATTACGACGACGAGATTCCCTACAAGCTCTAAGGTGATGATGATCATGGTGAACCCGATCGACGCCCTCGACGTCTATATCGCTGGCAGACCGGTTGGGCGGCTCCACCACCTGCAGGGCGGCAAGCTTTCGTTCTCCTATGACGAGGCATGGATGGAGGGACGGGTGAGGATCCCGCTCTCCCTGTCCATGCCGACGATCACCAGGACCTACGAGGGCAAGGTCGTCGAGGCATTCCTCTGGGGCCTGCTGCCGGATAATGAGCAGACCCTCGGCAGATGGGCGCAGAGGTTCCAGGTCTCCGCCCGAAACCCGTTTGCCCTGCTCAAGAATGTCGGCCGCGACTGCGCCGGCGCCGTCCAGTTCCTTCCGCCTGGCCACCAGGTTTCCCGCAGCGAGAACGTGGAGTTGCTCACCGAGGCACAGATCGGCGACCGCCTGCGCGACCTGCGCAAGGATGGTGCAGCGACCCGCCGAATCGGCGATCCTGGTCAGTTCAGTCTCGCTGGTGCGCAGGCAAAGACGGCGTTCCATTTCGACAAGGGCAGCAAAAGCTGGGGGATCCCTCTCGGCGACACGCCCACGACACACATCTTCAAGCCGCCTTTGCCGCACTTGCACGGGCATACTGAGAACGAGCATTTCTGCCTGCAGCTTGCATGCAAGCTCGGCATGGACGCTGCACACAGCCAGGTTCTCGACTTCGCAGGCGAAAAGGCGATCGTTCTCGAGCGCTTCGACCGCCGCAGCATCGACGGCAAGACCATCCGCATCCATCAGGAGGACATGTGCCAGGCCCTATCGGTGATGCCGACGCTCAAATACGAGAACCAGGGCGGTCCAGGTATCACGACGATCTCCAAAACGGTGCTGTCGGCCTCCCTCGACCCCATCCGAGACCGTCAGACCTTCATGGCCGCGAACGTCTTCAACTGGATCATCGCCGGCACGGATGCGCATGCAAAGAACTACTCGATGTTGCTCGGTGCCCAGGGCGAGGCCCGCCTAGCTCCGCTCTACGACATCTCCTCCATTCTGCCGCACCTCGGCGAGGGAGAGATCGAAGCTGAGATGCGCGACCTTAAGCTGGCGATGAAGATCGACAGAGTCTACCCGATCGACGAGATCATGCCACGCCACTGGGCGCGCTGTGCGTCCTCAGCAAAGGTTGGCGGCGAGTATACGGTGCGGACGATCCGCCATCAGCTCGCAGTGATGCCCGACATGGCATCGGAGTGCGCCCAAGAGCTTCGCCAGGAGGGGATCTTCCATGAGATCGTTGGTCGCCTCGTCGACGCGATCGCGACGCGCATCGAGGGGCTGTCCCGGATCTATGGAGAGGAAGCCGCCGCGGAGACACTGGAGGTTGTGGATGTGAAAGTCGGGCGGGGATAGCGGATCCACGAACTAAATGCCGGCGAAACGGACGGACCACACACTGCCCACGGGATTCTCGCTCTAATAGCGGGGCCCCGGGCCGGGTAGATGGCCGGTTTCGGAACCGGCCATCGGCATCTTGAATAACGGGAATGGGGTCGGCTGCAGAACGGCAGCTTCCCGCCGAACTGCTGCCCAAGAGCGGCCAGTCTTCTCGGCCCGAACACCGTCATCCTTATTGAATTCGAGTTGCGGCGGTTTTCGACGGTCAGTATGATTTCCGGCGGTTGGAGATTTGTATCGGCGTTTGATGAACGACCGCTGTTGGGTTCAAAGTGGATGGTCGCGTTGGTGTATGGACAGCAGGCTTGCGGCGTCCATCGATTGAGATCACCCGCGGGTTTTTGCTCTTGAGTTCATCCAGATAATCGGCCCACCACTGCATCATCTCGACGCGCTCGTCCCAGTGCTCTGCCCGGGCGTAGGCGCGCCGAACGTCGTTATTCTCAATGTGGGCCAGCTGCCGCTCTATGGCGTCCGGATGCCACTTGCCGCATTCGTTCAGCAGAGTTGATGCCGTTGCTCGAAAACCATGCGCGGTAGCTTCTTCCTTGCCGTAACCCATACGACGCAGTGCGGCGTTAAGCGTATTGTCGGAAATCGGACGCGAAGCCGACCGAACACTAGGAAACAGCAGCGATCCATCACCAGAGATTTCTCTCAGTGAAGTCAGGACGCTGATCGCTTGCTTTGATAGGGGTACGCGGTGCGGCCGTCGCATTTTCATGCGTGCTTCAGGGATCGTCCACACCGAGCTTTCAAAATCGAACTCTTCCCATTCAGCGGCGCGAAGCTCGCCGGGGCGGGGAAACAGCAGCGCTATCAGCTTTAGACCGGCTCGGGTTGTAGGCTGTCCATCAAATGCATCGATCCCCCTCAGCAAACCGCCCAAGGCCTTCGGATCGGTAATCGCGGCGCGAGACGTTACCTTCGGACTGATGAGTGCGCCTCTGAGGGCGAAGGTCGGATCTGTCTCGGCGCGTGCGGTCGCGATTGCGTATCGAAACACGCTGCCGATGGTGGAGCGCAGTCGCCTGGCCGACTCGTATCGACCGCGAACCTCGACGCGACGGAGGGCGGTAAGGATGATAGCCGGATCGATCTTCCGAATGCACTTATCGCCGATTATCGGATAGGCAAAGTCGAGAAGCCATTTGACCTTGCTGATCGTCCGGACGGCACGTCCCTCCTTCTTCAGCTTGTCAACATATTCGTCCGCGATTGAGCGAAAGGAGTCCTTTGCCGAATCGGCCTTCCGCAAGCTGCGTTCCTTTCCAGGGTCGACGCCAGCTAGCAGGAGCCTTTTAGCATCATCGCGCGCCTCCCGTGCCTCGGCGAGAGAGATAAGCGGATAGCTCCCCAGCGCGAGCAGTTTCTGCTTGCCGTCAAAGCGGTAGGCGAGCCGCCAGAGGCGAGAGCCCGTGGGCTGTACCCATAGCTGCAGCCCGCCCCCGTCAGACAATTTCACGAGTTTGGAAGCAGGGCGGGCGTTTCGACATTTCACGTCGGATAGGGCCATTCGTCAGGTCTCCCTTGGCTGTTTCGATACCATCAGGATGTCGAATACCAACGGAAATACCATCCCCCCGCCTCGTTGGACCAAATGCGCCCGAAGCGCTCTCTGTCCCGCTTAATTGCGCAATGCGACGGAAAAAGATCAACAATTCCAGTGGTTTGCAGAAGCTGCAGCGTAGAAGGTTCGGCTTAACGGAGTGTCGGGAGAAGAGGGGATGGTGCCCAGAGGCGGATTCGAACCACCGACACGCGGATTTTCAGTCCGCTGCTCTACCAACTGAGCTATCTGGGCCTGTTCCGGCAAACGAAAACTCGCAGACCGGAATTCATTGAGGCGCCGTGGGGCGCCCCTTGAAAGCGCGTGGGTTATAGCACGGGAATTCGGCCTGTCCAGCGCCTAGTGGGCGATTTCAGGCAGGAAAAGCGACGCCGTGCGGTGCCCCGGTTTCCATGCCGCTTGCGGGCCGGAATCGGGCACGGCATGGCACGATGCGGCCTTCGCCATCCCTGTCCGTGCCGCTGTTGCCGGCTGACATGCCGTGGCACTGCCTTTAGCCGGCGATCGAGGCGCACAATGCTTCGCGGCTCAGACCCGCATTGGTCGCCGCTACCTATCTGGCGCCGGTCACGCCTCTACGAAAATCGGAGGGCGACATGCCGGCGAGCTTGCGGAACGACTTGTTGAAGGCGCTGAGCGAGCCGAAACCCGAATCCATGGCGACGCGCAGCACATTGGCGTCCTGATGCATCAAAAGCGCCTGCGCATAGCTCAGCCGCAACAGGTTCACATACTCGTTGAGCGTCATGCCGGTGGATTTCTTGAACAGGCTCATGGCATATTTGGGATGGATGTCGGCGGCCGCCGCGATGTTCACGCAATCGATGTCGTAGAGGAAGTTTTCGGCGATGAAATCGCACATGCGACCGACATTGCGCGACGATTGCTGGTCGAAGGGGCTGCCTGTTTCCTGGTCGGTCGGAGTTGCGGATACCAGCCGGTAGGGCTCGAACCGCACCCGCTCCAGCCGCAGCAGCAATTCGTTGACGGCATGTTCGGCCTTGGCCTGGTCGCCGGACCGGGCGTAGCGGTTCCAGCGCTCGAAATTATGGTTGTCGGACTGGTCGGTGGCTGATGTCACCAGTGTCGCGCCGGTCATCAGCCGGTGCCTTATATCCGTGGGCAGGTGCAGCCGGAAGAAATGCACCAGCGGCAGATGCGCCCCGGCATAGATGGCGTCGTCGGACAAATCGTCCATCTGGTGCGGCAGGCCACCCCAGAACAGGCACATCTCGCCGGCCGAAAGCGAAATCTCGTGGTCGTTCATGCGGTAATGCACGCTGCCGCGCACGATGAAATTAACCTCGACCTGGGCGTGCCAGTGCGGCTTGAGCATCACCAACGGATTGGTGTGAAACATCTGCAGGAGCAGCGGAAGGCCTTCCACGCTGCTGGCCCCAGGCTGGTAGAACGGCCGTTCAGGCATCTTACTTTCCGCCAATTTCATATTCCTTTTGACGGCGACAGGCCTTGCCCACTGCATAGTCTAGCCACGCTCACAGTGAGAGAGCAAATGAAATGGGAGGATTTCAATGCGCATCACAATGACCTGCGCCGCGCTCGCGCTTGCCCTGGGCTCAGCCCCGGCCTTCGCGCAATCCGGCGAAATCACCATCTGGAGCTGGAATGTCGCGGCTTCATCGCTGAAGGCGACCATTGCCGGCTTCAACAAGCAATTTCCCGACGTCAAGGTCACCGTCCAGGATCTCGGCAACCAGCCGACCTATGACAAGTCGATCGCCGGCTGCGCCGCCGGCGGCGTCGGCCTGCCCGACATCGTCACCGTCGAGAACGGTGAGGCCGAGAATTACTGGAGCCAGTTCCCCGACTGCTTCGTCGACCTGCATACGCTCGGCTACACAGCCGACGACCAGAAAAAGTTCCCCGATTTCAAGCGCACCGAGCTGGAAGTGGGCGACAAGGCCTACGCGATGCCGTGGGATTCCGGCCCGGTTGCCGCGTTCTATCGCCGCGATTTCTACGAAAAGGCCGGCGTCGATCCGGCTTCGATCAAGACCTGGGGCGATTTCATCGCCGCGGGCAAGAAGATCCAGTCCGCCAATCCTGGCGTCTCGATGACCAATGCCGATTTCAACGGTGACTCGGAATTCTTCCGCATGATCTCCAACGAACAGGGCTGCGCCTATTTCTCCGAGGACGGACAATCGATCACGGTCAACCAGCCCAAATGCGTCGATGCCATGACCAAGGTCAAGGAGATGAAGGACGCCGGCATCATCTCGTCGGCCGACTGGGGCACCAAGATCACCAACAACACCGCCGGCACCGTCGCCACCCAGATCTATGGCGGCTGGTATGAGGGCACCATTCGCACCGAATCTGCCGGTGAAAACGGCAAATGGGGCGTCTATCTGATGCCGAGCCTTACCGCCGACGGGCCGCGCGCCGCCAATCTCGGCGGTTCCTCGCTGGCTATCACCTCGGTGTCGAAGAACAAGGAGGCCGCCTACGCCTATCTGAAATACACGCTCGGAACCAATGAAGGCCAGATCACGATGCTGAAGGAGTTCGGCCTGGTGCCGTCCCTGATCTCGGCGCTCAATGACCCCTACGTCTCGGAAGGTCTGCCCTATTGGGGCGGCCAGGCGGTGTGGAAGGACATTCTCGGCACCTTGCCGAAGGTTGTTCCGAGCCGCGGCACGCAGTTCCAGAGCGACGCCGAAATCATCGTCCGCGCCGTGCAGACCAAGTATCTGGCCGGCGGCTACCCCGACGCCAAGACGGCACTCGACGATGCCGCAAGCCAGATCGCGGCGGCGACCGGACTGCCCGTCAAATAATAACCACCGGCGGGCCGAGTGATGCGTCCTGCGGGAACGTTGGCGCTGCCCCTCATCCCCCTGCCGGGACCTTCTCCCCGTATAGTGACGGGGAGAAGGGAGATTGCCGCAGCGCCGGCGCCCTTCCTGCAACGCCGGTGATTGACGAAACCGTTGATGACAGCGCCCCTCTCCCCGTCACTATACGGGGAGAGGATGCCGGCAGGCAGGTGAGGGGCGGCGCAGACCTCGAAGATTGAATACCGACACGCCACCCGAACGGGCGGAAAGCAAAAGGGAAGGAGGCAAAAATGCGCAACCGCAACGCCACGGCCTATCGCTTCCTCACGCCCTATCTGCTGATCTTCGCGATCTTCTGGGTGTGGCCGATCATCAGCTCCTTCATGATCTCCTTCCAGGCGACGCGTACCGTGCCGTGGCGGTTCGCGCCTGGCTTCAACTGGGGCCGGTTGATCGGCGATCCGGCCTTCTTCAACGCCCTGAAGAACACCCTGCTCATCCTTGTCATCCAGGTGCCGGTGATGATCTCGCTGGCGCTTGTCATGGCGGTGCTGTTGAACTCGCCGCTCTTGAAGGCGCGCGGCCTCTACCGCTTTGCCTTCTTCGCCCCGGTGGTGGTCGGCGAGGTCGCCTATTCGGCGGTGTTCCGGCTGATGTTCAACCTCGATTTCGGCATCATCAACAAGCTGTTGAACAGCATTGGCCTGCCCAAGATCGACTGGTTTTCCAACGTCACGCCGGCGATGGCGCTGATCATGATCGCGGTGACCTGGCGCTGGGCCGGCTACAACGCCATCATCCTGCTCGCCGGCATGCAGTCCATTCCCGAAGATGTCTACGAAGCGGCGACGCTCGACCGCGTCAGCAAGCTCAAGCAGTTCTTCTACATCACCCTGCCGCTCCTGAAGCCGGTCATCGTATTCTGCCTTGTGCTGTCGATCATCGGCACCATGCAGCTGTTCACCGAGCCGTTCCTGATCACCGAACGCGGCGGACCTGGCGGCGGTACGGAGACGCTTGGCCTGCTGCTCTATCGCCAGGGTTTTAGGTCGCTCAATTTCGGCTATGCGTCGGCCGTCGCCTACACCATGGCCGGACTGGCGATCGCCATCACGCTGGCGCAGCTGTGGCTGACGAGGGAACCGAAATGAGTTCGCGCTCCTCCGCCAGACTGGGACGCAGCATCGCTCTGCATCTGTTCCTGACGCCATTGGCGCTGATCTGGCTGTTTCCGCTGTGGATGATGGTGGTGTTCTCGACCATGCCGGACAACGGCATCTTCAGCCCCGGCATCGAGCTTTTGCCGCACGGCAATTTCATCGACAATTTCAACAATCTGCAGCGTGACACGAACTTCGTCGGCGCCATCGGCATTTCGGTCTCGGTGGCGGTGACCTACACAATCCTGTCGGTGCTGCTGACGTCGATGGCCGGCTGGGCGCTGGCCCGCTACCAGTTCTTCGGTAAGGGCGTGGTTGTCGCCATCATCCTCGGCACCATAACGCTGCCCTATGCGGTCGTGCTGATCCCGCAATTCATCATGGTGGCGCGCGACTTCAAGCTCGCCAACACCTGGGTGGCGCTGATCGTGCCGCCGCTGTTCAATTCGCTCGGCGTGCTGTTCATGCGGCAGAGTTTTTCGATGATGCCGGACGACCTCTTCGATGCGGCGCGCGTCGAGGGCGTCAAGGAATGGCGCATCTTCCTCTTCGTCGCGCTGCCTTTGGCGCGGCCGATGCTGGCCGCACTCGCCATCATCCTGTTCCTCGCCTCCTGGAACAATTATCTGTGGCCGCTTTTGATCAACAGCCAGCCGGGTTCGATGACGGCGCCGGTGGCGCTCGGCACGCTGATCGGCCTCACCAAGGTGTCATGGGGCGGCATCATGGCGGGCGCGGTGATGCTGACGGTGCCGATGCTCGTCGTCTTCGTGCTGCTGCAGCGCCATTTCATCGCCGGCATCGCCGCCGGCGCGGTCAAGTAAGGGGCAGCATGGCAACGGTCACGCTCAACAATGTCGTCAAGCGCTTCGGTGTCTTCGAGGTCGTCCATGGCGCCAGCATCGACATCAAGGACGGCGAGTTCGTCGTCTTCGTCGGGCCCTCCGGCTGCGGAAAATCGACGCTGCTCAGAATGATCGCCGGGCTCGAGGACATCAGCGGCGGCGAGATCGCCATCGGCGGCAAGGTGGTCAACGATGTCGAGCCGGCCGACCGCGGCATCGCTATGGTGTTCCAGTCCTACGCGCTCTATCCGCATATGAGCGTCGAACAGAACCTCTCTTTCGGCTTGCGCATGACCGGCAATCCAAAGGCCGACACCGAACGGCGGGTGAAGCGGGCGGCCGAGATCCTGCGCATCAGCGAATTGATGGACAGGCGCCCGAAAAAACTCTCCGGCGGACAGCGCCAGCGCGTCGCCATCGGCCGCGCCATCGTGCGCGAACCGCAGGTGTTCCTGTTCGACGAGCCGCTCTCCAACCTCGACGCCGAATTGCGCGTCCAGATGCGCGTCGAGATCTCCCGGCTGCACAAGGAGCTCGGCACGACAATGATCTATGTCACGCACGACCAGACCGAAGCGATGACGCTCGCCGACAGGATCGTCGTGATGCGCGCCGGCCATATCGAGCAAATCGGCCGGCCGCTCGATCTCTACGACAACCCCGACAATCAGTTCGTCGCGGGCTTTGTCGGCTCGCCGAAAATGAACTTCATCAAAGGCCGGGTCGTCGGGCACGATGCGCGTGGTGTCGTGGTCGAGCTGGCGGGTCAGGAGAAGACCTGCATCACGCAACCGCTGACCGGCGCTGCACCTGAAATGGGCAGCCCAAAAATCGGCAGCAAGGTCATTGTCGGCGTGCGGCCCGAACATTTCGGCAATGCCGGAGAGGGCGACGCCGACCTCGTGGTTGCCATCGACGTGGTCGAGCACCTGGGCGGCACAAGTTTCCTCTACGCCAGAACGGCCAACGGTGACGACGTGGTGATCCAGCGCGACGCGACGAAGGTTCCCGACACATCAGAGATCACCGTTTCCATCCGCAAATCCTACCTGTTCGACGAAAAAGGACTGCGGCTGCGCTGACCGCCGGCCCTTTCCAGCCTTCAAGGAGAATGACAATGACCGCAACCACGCCCATTCGCTGGGGCATCCTCGGCCCCGGCAGCATCGCCCAGTCCTTTGCCGGTGGCGTGGCCGCTTCGCGCATCGGAAAGCTGGTCGCCATCGGCGCGCGAAATCCCGCCAAGCCCGGCCTCGCCGAGAGTTTTCCCGGCGCCCGCATTCTCGACGGCTACGACGCGCTGCTCGCCGATCCCGACATCGATGCCATCTACATTTCGATACCGCATCCCGGTCATGCGCAATGGGCGATCAAGGCGGCCGAGGCCGGAAAGCATGTGCTGTGCGAAAAGCCGCTTGCGCTGACCGCCTTCGAAGCCGACGCCATGATGCATGCCGCACGCAAGGCCGGCACATTTCTCGGCGAAGCCTTCATGTACCGGCTGCACCCGCAGACCAAGAAGCTGGTCGAACTGATCAGGTCCGGTGTCATCGGCGAGATCAGGATGATCAAGTCGAGCTTCGGCTTCGCCATGCCGGGCTTCATGCCGCAGCACCGGCTCTATGCCAACGATCTCGCCGGCGGCGGCATTCTCGATGTCGGCGGCTATCCCGTCTCGATGGTTCGGCTGATTGCCGGTGCGGCAGTGGGACAGCCCTTCAGCGAGCCGGACAAGGTGGTCGGCACCGCCCATCTGGGCCAGTCCGGCGTCGACGAATGGGCGTCCGCGCTGCTGCATTTCCCAGGCGGCATTGTCGCCGAAGTCTCCTGCAGCATTTCGCTCAACCAGGACAATGTGCTGCGCATCCTGGGCACAAAGGGCCGTATCGAAGTGCCGGACTTCTGGTTCGCCGGCGGCAACCGCGACGTTGGCCTCGGCCGGATCGACATCATCGCATCCACCGGCGCGCGCGAGACCATTAGCGTCGAAGAGAAGCGCCATGTCTATTCCTTCGAGGTCGACGCAGCCGGCGAGGCCATCCGCGCCGGCGACCAAGAATTCGCCTGGCCTGGCATGGCATGGGCGGAAAGCCTCGGCACCTTGCGTGTGCTGGACAAATGGCGGGCGGCCGCCGGCCTCGAATACGGGATCGAGAAAGCCGCGCAGCGTACCAACACCATCTCCGGCCGGCCTTTGCGGTCCGGCGGCACGGCGATCGCCAAGCGCACCATTCCCGGCCTGTCGAAGCCGGCATCGGTGGTGGCGCTCGGCTTCGAGGATTTCCGTACCTTTTCCTCAGGCTCGATCCTGCTCGATGCCTTTTTCGAGGCCGGCGGCAATCTCTTCGACACCGGCTATGTCTATGGCGGGGGCTATACCGAGAAGCTGCTTGGCGAGTGGTTGAAAAACCGTGGCGTGCGCGCGCAATCGGTGGTCATCGCCAAGGGCGCGCATTCGCCGCTCTGCTATCCCGATGTGATCGGCAAGCAGCTCGACCAGACGCTCGAACGCCTGCAGACCGATCATGTCGATGTCTATTTCATGCACCGCGACAATCCCGATGTGCCGGTCGGCGAATTCGTCGATGCGATGGATCGTGAGGTCAAGGCCGGCCGCATCCGCGGCCCGTTCGGCGGCTCGAACTGGACGATGGAACGCATGGATGAGGCAATTGCCTATGCCGAGCGTACCGGCAAGCAAAAGCCCGGCGCGCTGTCCAACAATTTCTCGCTGGCTGAAATGCTGGAGCCGATCTGGGCAGGCTGCGTCACGTCCTCCACGGATCCATGGAAGGCCTGGCTGACATCCAGGCAGATGCCGAATTTCGCCTGGTCGAGTCAGGGGCGCGGCTTCTTCACCGATCGCGCAGGTCGGGACAAGCAAGACAATGAGGAACTGGTGCGGGTCTGGTACTCCGAGCGGAATTTCGGCCGCCGCGACCGGGCGGTCGAACTTGCCGCGAGACTGGGCAAGAGCCCGATTCATATTGCGCTGGCCTATGTGCTCGCCCAGCCCTTCCCATCCATCCCGCTGATCGGGCCACGCACGCTGGATGAGCTGGACGACAGCCTGCGCGCTCTCGACATCACGCTGTCGCAAGCCGATCTCGAATGGCTGGATGGCGGCAGTCGGCGCGCTGCCTAGCTGGCTGCCTTTTTAACCGTCGCGGCGTCAGGTCTCGTCATCAGGCGCCCTGACGCCACGCCTGGCCGGTGTCCGCAAATTGGCATACATGCCGGTGGTGCGGAATTGGCTCGGCGTGATGCCGTAGCAGCGGCGGAAGACTTTTGAAAAATAGTTCGCGTCCTCGAAGCCGCACAGGATGGCGACCTCCTTCACCGGCAGAAAATCCGCCTTGGTCAGCAGCTTCGCCGCGCGTTGCAGACGCTGCTGCAGCACGAACTCGGCCGGTGGCAAGCCTTCGCTCTCGGCGAAACAGCGTGAGAAATGGGCCCGGCTGAGGCCGCTGATCTGGACCAGGTCCGCCACCGGCAGCGGCCTGTCGAGATTGGCATTGATGTGATCGATGACCGGCTGCATGGCGCTCTGTTTTTCGGCAAAGGCATGGGAGCCGAAGACATCGTCATAGAGCGCCATCGCAGCCTCATAGGCGACCGCCGAAGCAGCACCCGGCGAAGCGGCCCCTTTGATCAGGCGCAAGCTGCAATCGGCAAGATGATCGATCGTTGCCGGCTGCAGCCGAAATACCGGACCCGAGACGCTGAGGATCGACTTGTGGATGCGCAGCGCCTCCTCGCCGTTCATCGAAATCCAGAAATATTCCCAGCGCTCATCCCCGGCCAGCCAGTAGCGGTGGTTGTGCGGCACCAGCACCAGCAATGTGTCGTTCTTCTGCAGGCGGTAATTGCGGTTCTCGTAGCGCAGCCGGCCGGTTCCGCTGATCGTGTGCTGGAGCACGGTGAACGGCGTCTGGCCGCGCCTGCGCCCATCCCAGTCGTAGATCTCGTCCTCGCGCACTTCATAGCCCGTGCTCGTCGGCATGGCGTGCAGGCGCTGGCGGCCGCGCGGCAGCGAGATCGTGCGCATGGACTGTCCGTTGTTTATCAAATCCTGCAGCACAAAATTACCCTTGAAAGCATAATCCTTCTCTGGTCGCGCTCGCGAATAAGCGCATAATCGCCGTCGAAAAGCGAGAGAGATCCGCAGTCGAGGAGCGGACAGGGAGGTTGGCGAGCCGGTTTCCGGCTTGTCCTGCACACATGCCACGGCATGTGGCAACAGCTTCCCATTGTCATTCCTTGCCTGCAATTCGAAATGGAATGAGGTGCGGCTGGTGAGTTTCAAAATCGCTATCATCGGTGCCGGCAGCGTCGGCTTCACCAAGAAATTGTTCACCGACATCCTCTGCGTGCCCGAATTCAAGGACATCGAATTCGCGCTCACCGATGTAAGCGAGCACAACCTTCAGATGATCAAGGCGATCCTCGACAGGATCGTCGAGGCAAACAGGTTGCCGACCAGGGTGACGGCGACGGCCGACCGCCGCAAGGCGCTCGAAGGCGCACGCTACGTCATCAGTTGCGTGCGGGTCGGCGGTCTCGAAGCCTATGCCGACGATATCCGCATTCCCCTGAAGTACGGCATCGACCAATGCGTCGGCGATACGATCTGCGCCGGCGGCATTCTCTATGGCCAGCGCAACATCCCGGTGATCCTGGATTTCTGCAAGGACATCCGCGAGGTCGCCGAGACGAACGTCAAATTCCTGAACTACGCCAACCCGATGGCGATGAACACCTGGGCGGCGATCGAATACGGCAAGGTCGACACTGTCGGGCTCTGCCACGGCGTCCAGCACGGCGCCGAACAGATCGCCGAGGTGCTGGGCGCCAAGTCCACGCAGGAGCTCGATTATGTCTGTTCCGGCATCAACCACCAGACCTGGTTCATCGACCTGCGCCTGAACGGCCGCCCCATTGGCAAGGACGAACTGGTGGCTGCCTTCGAGGCGCATCCGGTCTATTCGCAGCAGGAGAAACTGCGCATCGACGTTCTGAAGCGCTTCGGCGTCTACTCGACCGAAAGCAACGGCCATCTTTCCGAATATCTGCCCTGGTACCGCAAACGTCCCGACGAGATCACGCGCTGGATCGATATGTCCGACTGGATTCACGGCGAGACAGGCGGCTATCTCCGCTACTCCACCGAAACCCGCAACTGGTTCGAGACGGAATATCCGCAGTTCCTCGAAGCGGCGTCAAAGCCCATCGACCGGGCGAAGCGCTCCAACGAGCATGCCAGCCACATATTGGAGGCGCTGGAGACCAACCGGGTCTATCGCGGCCACTTCAACGTCAAGAACAATGGCGTGATCACCAACCTGCCGCAGGATGCCATCATCGAGTCGCCCGGCTTCGTCGACCGTTTTGGCATCAACATGGCCGCCGGCATCACGTTGCCGGAGGCCTGCGCGGCCACCTGCATCGCTTCGATCAACGTCCAGCGCATGTCGGTGCATGCCGCGATATCAGGCGACATCGATCTTCTGAAGCTCGCCGTGCTGCATGACCCGCTGGTCGGCGCGGTTTCGACGCCGGAGGAAGTCTGGCAGATGGTCGACGAAATGGTCGTCGCCCAGGCGGCCTGGCTGCCGCAATATGCCCATGCGGTCCCGGCGGCCAGGGAGCGGCTGTCGACATCCCAGGTGAAGACCCGCGAGTGGGCGGGCGCCGCACGGCGCAGCGTTCGCTCGATCGAGGAATTACGCGCCGAAAAAGCCGCGCTGAAGCAAGCCGGCTGAGACGAGCCGGCTGAGACGGGCCGGCTGAGACGGGCCGGCTGGAAATTCATGCGGTGATGGTGGATCCAGGGGAGGCGGATCCACTGCCACGACACCGTTTGAATTCGAGGAGAGGCGGAGCGGGTGCAAACGCTCCGGACAAACAAGAGGGAGAGAGACCGTGAGGAATTTCCGCAATATCGGCCTTGCTGCCGGACTGACGCTGAGCGTCTCGGTCTCGGCACTCGGTGCTTACGCTTCCGAACCGACGGTTCCGCCGGCGCCGACACCGTTTCCCGCCGAAGGCAAGATCAACTATGTCGCGCGAGACTCGATCCTGGAGTTCAAGGCGCTCCCCGAATATCACGAGCCCGACTGGGTCACCGAGAAATACGTCAAGACCGGCAAGCTGCCGCCGGTAAAAGACAGGCTGCCGAAGGAGCCGCTGGTCTACAAGACGGGCAACATGCAGGACGGCATCGGCGTCTATGGCGATACGATGCGCCACGTCATCGGCGGGCGGCCGGAAGGCTGGAACTACGGCGCCGGTCAGACGCAAGGCTGGGGCGGCATCGACATCGGCCTCTCCGAATGCCTGACGCGCACCGCCCCGCTGTTCCAGGTCGAGGCCAAGGACACCGAGCCGCTGCCGAACCTGGCCAGGAGCTGGGATTGGTCGAGCGACGGCCACAAGCTGACCATGCACCTCATCGAAGGAGCGAAGTGGTCGGACGGCGTGCCGTTCAATGCAGACGACGTCATGTTCTACTGGGACGACGAGGTGGTCGATCCCAACGTCTCGCCGCTGAACGGCGCCACGCCGGAAACCTTCGGCGTCGGCACGACGCTGAAGAAGATCGACGACTACACCGTCGAATGGACCTTCAAGGATGCCTTCCCGAAGCAGTACCTGTACGCCATGGCCTACGGCACTTTCTGTCCTGGCCCCGCGCACATCCTGAAGCCGCAGCATCCGAAATACTCGAAGAACACCTACGATCAGTTCAAGAATGCCTTCCCGCCGGAATTCATGAACATGCCGGTGATGGGTGGCTGGGTCCCGGTCGAATACCGGCCGGACGACATCATCGTCATGCGCCGCAATCCCTATTACTGGAAGGTCGACGAGAAGGGTAACCAGCTGCCCTATCTCAACGAACTGCACTACAAGCTGTCGACCTGGGCCGATCGCGACGTCCAGGCGGTCGCCGGCGCGGCCGACTTCTCCAATCTGGAGCAGCCGGAAAACTTCGTCGCCTCGCTGAAGCGTGCGGCAGAGGCGAACGCACCGGCCCGTCTTGCTTTCGGCCCGCGGCTCATCGGCTACAATCTGCGCTTTAATTTTTCCGCCAATGGCTGGGGCAATCCGGACGAACGCGGCCAGGCGATCCGCGAGCTGAACCGCAACGAGGATTTCCGCAAGGCCGTCACCATGGCGCTCGACCGCAAGGCGCTCGGTGACTCGCTGGTCAAGGGGCCGTTCACCGCCATCTATCCCGGCGGCCTGTCGTCAGGAACCAGCTTCTACGACCGCGCTTCGACGGTCTACTACCCCTTCGACCTTGAGGGCGCCAAGGCGGAACTCGCCAAGGCCGGCCTCAAGGATACGGATGGCGACGGCTTCGTGAATTTTCCTTCCGGTACCGCCGGCGGCAAGAATGTCGAGATCGTGATGCTGGTCAACAACGACTACACGACCGACAAGAGCCTTGCCGAAGGCGTCGTCGCCCAGATGGAAAAGCTCGGGCTTCGGGTCGTGCTCAATGGCCTCAACGGCACCCAGCGCGACGCTTCCCAATATTCGGGCCGCTTCGATTGGCTGGTCCGGCGCAACGAACAGGAACTGACCTCGGTGGTGCAGAACACCGTGCAGCTTGCCCCGGTCGGCCCGCGCACCAGCTGGGACCATCGGGCGCCGGAGAACGGCGAGGTCGATGTGATGCCGTTCGAAAAGGATCTCGTCGATATCGTCAACAAGTTCGTCTCGACGCAGGACAACGACCAGCGTGCCAGCCTGATGAAACAATTCCAGAAGATTTCGACGGAGCACGTCTACAATGTCGGCCTGACGGAATATCCCGGCGCGCTGATCGTCAACAAGCGCTTCTCGAACATTCCGCAGGGCACGCCGATCTTCATGTTCAACTGGGCCGAAGATTCGATCATCCGCGAAAGGGTCTTTGTCGCGGCCGACAAGCAGGCGAAATACGAATTGTTCCCCGAGGAGTTGCCCGGCAAACCCGGAGAGAAGGGGCCGATGAATTAGGTTTACCTCCCTGACTGAGAGACCTCCGGCCGCGCCGCGGGCGCGGCCGGACAAACCAACCTCCGGACGCAACCAAGGGCGCGATCGGCGAGACAAGGAAACGAACCGTCCATGCTGCGATTCCTGCTCACGCGCATAGCGTCGGCAATCCCGGTCCTCGCCATTTTGAGCCTGGCCACCTTTGCCATCATCCAGGCGCCGCCGGGCGATTATGCCGACTACATCCGCTCGCAGGCGATCAACCAGGGTGGAGCCTCCTTCGCCGAGGCCGACGCGCAGGCAAAGGCCTATCGCATCGAGCATGGTCTCGATAAGCCGCTGCCTCTCCAGTATCTCAACTGGATCGGCGGCATCGTTACCCGCGGCGATTTCGGCTACAGCCTCTACTACAACAAGCCGGTCGCCGATGTGGTCGGCGAGCGCCTGCCGCGCACACTCCTTCTGGCGCTGGTCTGCCACCTGCTCGCCTCGGTGCTGGGCATCACATTCGGCATATGGGCGGCGACCCGGCAATACACCTGGATCGACTCGACGCTGTCGGCCATCTCCTTCCTCGGCATGACAGTGCCGCGCTTCCTGATGGCGCTGATCATCGTTTATCTCCTGGTCTTCCAGTTCAATGTGTCGGAGATCGGCAGCTTCTTCTCGCCGCAATATGGCGGCGCGCCGTGGTCGTGGGCCAAGTTCGTCGACCTGGTCAAGCATGTCTGGCCGGTCGTGGCGATCGCCACCTTCGGCGGCCTCGCCTACAATATGCGCGTCATGCGCGGCAATCTTCTCGATACGCTGAACGCGCAATATGTCGAGACGGCCAGGGCCAAGGGGCTGACCGGCGCCGCCGTTGTCATGCGCCACGCCGTGCCCAACGCACTGCACCCGCTCGTCATGTATCAGGGCGTGGTGCTGCCCTACATGCTGACCGGCGAGATCGAGACGGCAATCATCTTCGCGCTGCCGACCGTCGGGCCGGCGATCGTCGGCTCCATGGCTGTCGGCGACGTCTATGTCACCGCCACCTTCATGATGGTCCTGTCGGCGACGCTGATCGTCGGCAACATCATCGCCGACATGCTGCTCGTCCTGCTCGATCCGCGCGTCCGCCAGTTCGGGGAGGGTTAGATGTTGGCACGCGATCCGTCACCTCCACCGCTGCCAGCCGAAGGACCCATCGTAGCCAAACCGGCGCGCGGCAACGAAAGCTACATCGCGCTTGTCTGGCGCCGGCTGAAGCGCTCCTGGACCGGCATGGCCGGGCTCTGGCTCGTCGTGCTTCTGCTGGTGATGGCCGTGTTCGCCGAGTTCATCGCGCCAATGGACCCGAAGGTCACGGATGTCGGCTTTGCTCCGCCGCAGGTGCCAAGCTTCCATGACAGAGACGGCGGTTTCACCGCACGGCCGAGGGTCTATGCGCTGGCCGATTCGGCGGACCTCGATCCGGTCACCTTCCAACCCGTCGTCGGCCCCGACTACGACAATCCGAGGCTGCTTGGCTTCTTCGTGCATGGCGCGCCCTACAAGCTGTTCGGGCTGGTGCCTGTAGATCGGCATCTGTTCGGCTCGCTGGACGGCCAGCCGGTGCATTTCCTCGGCACCGACAAGTTCGGCCGCGATGTGCTGTCGCGCGCCATCCATGGCTCGCGCGTCTCGCTGATGATCGCGCTGACGGTCGTCTTCATCATCACCGTCATCGGCACCACCGTTGGCATGGTCTCCGGCTATTTCGGCGGCAGGTTCGATGTCTGGATGCAGCGCTTCGTCGAACTGGTGCTCGCCTTCCCGCAGCTGCCGCTCTATCTGGCGCTGACGACGTTGATCCCGGTCACCGCTCCCACCAACGTCTTCCTGGCTTTCGTCATCATCGTCATGTCGGCATTGGGTTGGGCGCAGATGTCGCGCGAAGTGCGCGGCAAGACGCTGGCGCTGGCTCGGATCGAGTATGTGCGCGCCGCCATGGCGGTCGGCGCCACCGACCGGCGCATCATCATGCAGCACATCTTCCCCAATGTGATGAGCCATGTGAGCGTCGCCGTGACGCTGGCGATCCCGACCGTGGTGCTGCTCGAATCTTTCCTCGGTTTCCTCGGCTTCGCCGTCAAGCCGCCGTTGATCTCGTGGGGACTGATGCTGCAGGACACCGCTACCTATTCCGTCATCGGCACCTATCCCTGGATCCTGTCGCCGGTCGGTTTCGTGCTCGTCACCGTCTTTGCCTTCAACGCGCTTGGCGACGGCCTGCGTGACGCCGTAGACCCCTACTGAGGTGCTGAGATGTCCGTCGCGCTCGCCGAATCCTTCGCGCCAACCGTCCGCCACGACCATGACGGACGCCAGGACCAGCCCATCATCGACGCCCGCAACGTCGCCGTGGCCTTCAAGGTCGAGCATGGCGTCGTCGACGCGGTCAAGGACATCTCGTTTCAGCTCTATCGCGGCGAGACGATCGCCATCGTCGGCGAATCCGGTTCGGGCAAGTCGGTGACGGCGCGCACCGTCATGGGCCTTCTGTCGCGGCGCGCCACCGTGTCGCCCGGATCGAGCGTCTGCTATGACGGGCAAAACATCTTGAAATTTCCCGAGAGCGCCCGGCGCAAGCTGCGCGGCAACCGCATCTCGATGATCTTCCAGGAGCCGATGAGCTCGCTCAACCCGATCTATACGGTCGGCAGCCAGATCGTCGAGGCGATCCGGGTGCATCGCAAAGTCAGCCGCAAGCAGGCCTGGGCGCGCGCACTGGAACTTCTGCAGCATGTGCAGATTCCCGATCCCGCCGCGCGGCTCAAGCAGTACCCGCACCAGCTCTCTGGCGGACAGCGCCAGCGGGTGATGATCGCCATGGCGCTGGCCAACAATCCCGATGTGCTGATCGCCGATGAGCCGACCACAGCGCTCGATGTCACCGTCCAGGCGCAGATCCTGAACCTGATCCGCAGCCTGCAGAAAGAGCTGCGCATGGCGGTGATCCTGATCACCCACGACCTGACCGTGGTGCGCCAGTTCTCCGACTACGTCTATGTCATGCAGCATGGCGAAATGTGCGAGCACAACGTCACCGAACGGCTGTTCGCCAACCCACAGCACCCCTATACGAGACGGCTGCTGGCTTCAGAGCCGCATGGGCAGCCGAAACCCCTTCCGGAGGGCTGCGGCACCATCCTCGAGGCGAGCGGCGTGCACGTCTCATTCATGCTGCGCCACGGCACCTTCCTGAAGCCGGACTGGCGAGAACTGGTCGCCGTCGACGATCTCAGCCTCAGCCTCTGCCGCCATGAGACGCTGGGGCTGGTCGGCGAGTCCGGCTCCGGCAAGACCACCTTCGGCCAGGCCCTGCTCCGGTTGATCGACGCCAAGCGCGGCGAGATCCGTTTCGACGGCAAGCCGATCCATGGCCTGTCGCGTGCCGAGATGCGGCCGCTGCGCTCGCGCATGCAGATCGTCTTCCAGGATCCGTTCTCCTCGCTCAACCCGCGCATGACGATCGGCCAGATCATCGAGGAAGGGCTGATCGTCAACAGCATAGGGGCGACGCGGCGCGAGCGGGTCGAACGGGTGCGCGACGCGCTGGTCAGCGCCGGTATGCCGGGCGATATACTGTCGCGGTTTCCGCATGAATTCTCCGGTGGCCAGCGGCAGCGCATCGCCATCGCCCGCGCCATAGCGCTCGAACCCGAATTCATCCTGCTCGACGAGCCGACATCGGCGCTCGACCTCTCCGTCCAGGCGCAGATCATCGACCTCCTGCGCAAGCTGCAGGACGAGCGCGGCCTCAGCTACCTCTTCATCTCGCACGACCTCAAGGTGGTGCGCGCACTGTGCCACCGCGTCATCGTCATGCAGAACGGCAAAATCGTCGAGCAGGGTCCCGTCGACGACGTCCTGTCCAATCCCAAGACCGCCTACACCGAACGGCTCGTCAGAGCCGCTTTCGACGTGGCCTGAACATATGCCGGAGGTTAGCATGGCAAGGAATCCCAAGATCACGTTCATCGGCGCCGGCTCGACGGTGTTCATGAAGAACATTGTCGGCGACGTGCTGCAGCGCCCGTCGCTTTCGGGCGCGACGATCGCGCTGATGGACATCAATCCGCAGCGGCTGGAAGAGAGCGCCATCGTCGTCAACAAGCTGATCGCGACGCTCGGCGTCAAGGCGAAGACCGAGACCCATTCGGACCAGCGCAAGGCACTGGCCGACGCCGATTTCGTCGTCGTCGCCTTCCAGATCGGCGGCTATGAGCCCTGCACGGTCACCGACTTCGAGGTGCCGAAGAAATACGGCCTGCGCCAGACGATCGCCGACACGCTGGGCGTCGGCGGCATCATGCGGGGCCTCCGGACCGTGCCGCATCTGTGGAAGGTGTGTGAAGATATGCTCGCCGTCTGCCCGCAGGCGATCATGCTGCAATATGTCAACCCGATGGCGATCAACACCTGGGCGATATCGGAGAAATATCCCGACATCAGGCAGGTCGGCCTCTGCCATTCGGTGCAGGGCACGGCGATGGAACTGGCTGAAGACCTCGACCTTCCCTACGAAGACATCCGCTATCGCTCGGCCGGCATCAACCACATGGCGTTCTACCTGAAGTTCGAGCATCGCCAGCCGGACGGTTCCTACCGCAACCTCTACCCAGATCTCGTGCGCGCCTATCGCGAAGGCCGCGCGCCCAAGCCCGGCTGGAACCCGCGCTGCCCCAACAAGGTGCGCTACGAGATGCTGACCCGGCTCGGCTATTTCGTCACCGAGAGCTCGGAACATTTCGCCGAATACACGCCCTATTTCATCAAGGAAGGGCGCCCCGACCTGATCGAGAAGTACGGCATCCCGCTGGATGAGTATCCCAAGCGCTGCATCGAACAGATCGAGCGCTGGAAGGGACAGGCTGAGGCCTATCGCTCGGCCGATCGCATCGAAGTCGAGCAGTCCAAGGAATATGCCTCGTCGATCATGAATTCGGTCTGGACCGGCGAGCCGTCGGTGATCTACGGCAATGTCCGCAACAATGGCTGTATCACCTCGCTGCCCCGCGATTGCGCCGCCGAAGTGCCGTGCCTGGTAGATGCCTCAGGCATCCAGCCGACCTGCATCGGCGAGCTGCCGCCGCAATTGACCGCGCTGATGCGCACCAACATCAACGTGCAGGAACTGACGGTGCGGGCGCTGATGACGGAAAACCGCGAGCACATCTACCACGCGGCGATGATGGACCCGCATACCGCGGCCGAACTCGATCTCGACCAGATCTGGTCCCTGGTCGATGATCTCCTGGCCGCCCACGGTGACTGGCTGCCGGCCTGGGCGCGGACGAACCGCAAGAGCGAGGCCGCCGCCTGATCGGCGGCGCCCGGCTCATTTCGAATCGTCGGGGTCCGTTTCTTCCTCGTCGTCGCGAGCCTTGATGACGTAAGCGCCCTTCAGCCAGCGGTTGAGGTCGATGTCCTTGCAGCGTGTCGAGCAGAACGGGAAGGTGTCGCGCGCCGAGGGCTTGCCGCATTCGGGGCAGGGGCGCTTCGGGCGCAAGGGCGTGACTTTGGGATCGGAATTCACAGCCGGGGTCCCGCCAGCCAGCCGCCATGCACCTTGAAGCCTTCGCCGCTCAACAGCGCGACGGTCTCATAGAGCGGCAGGCCAACGACATTGGTGTAGGAGCCGACCAGCTTGACGACGAAGGCGCCGGCGAGGCCCTGGACGGCGTAACCACCCGCTTTGCCGCGCCATTCGCCCGAGGCGACATAGGCGTCAATCTCTTCGCGCGGCAGCCGCTTGAAACGCACCCGCGTCTCGACCAGCCGTTGGCGCAGCTTGCCACCCGGGGTGATCAGGCAGATGCCGGAATAGACCCGGTGCGAACGGCCCGACAACAGCCCGAGGCAGTTGGCAGCGTCGTCGAGGGTTTCCGCCTTGGGCAGGATGCGCCGTCCGACGGCAACCACCGTGTCGGCGGCCAGCACGAAACCTGGCGCGTAGTCGGCTTCGGTCTGCAGCGAGGCGAACGCCTTCTCGGCCTTTTCCCTCGACAGCCGCTTGGCCAGCGAGCGCGGATGCTCGGCACGCAACGGCGTTTCGTCGACATCGGCCGGCAGCACGCGGTCCGGCTCGATGCCGGCCTGCTGCAAGAGCTCGATCCGGCGCGGCGAACCCGAGGCAAGCACCAGCTTCTGCAAAATGCTCATCGCGGACCAGTCGGGCTTTGCTTACTTGAAACGATAGGTGATGCGGCCCTTGGTCAGGTCGTATGGCGTCATCTCGACCAGAACCTTGTCGCCGGTCAGCACGCGGATGCGGTTCTTGCGCATGCGGCCGGCCGTATGGGCGATGATTTCGTGTTCGTTTTCGAGCTTTACCCGGAACATCGCGTTCGGCAACAATTCCGTCACGACACCCGGAAACTCGAGGACTTCTTCCTTCGGCATTCGATACCTTTGCTTGGATGGTAGTTCCAGCACCCTGGCCGGAATTTCGGCGGAACCTATATGATAATCGTCCGCTTGTGAACACGCTTAATCCGTCGCGTTTTTTGCTCCTGGAAGCAGAAAACGTCGGCCTATGCGCACCTTCAGCCGCTCGCGCACGTCGCGATAACTAGCCATGATCTGTTCGCGGGTACCGCTGGCGTCGGTCGGGTCCGGCGTCGGCCAGTATTCGACCTCGACAGCGAGCGAGCGGGTGAGTTCAAGTGCGGCGTGGTGCGCTTCCGGCGCCAGCGTGACGATGAGGTCGAAATAGTCGTCCTCGAGATCGTCCATCGTCCTTGGGTGACGCTCGCCCAGCGTGAGACCGTCTTCGGCAAGCACCGCATCGACGAATGGATCGCGCTCGCCGGCGCGAACGCCTGCCGAAGCGACAAAGACGGTGGCCGGCAGCATGCGGCGCGCCAGTTGCTCTGCCATTGGCGAGCGCACGGCATTCATGCCGCACAGGAACAGGATCGAACGGGGCAGGGCGCCGGGTGCCAGGGCTAGCCCCGCCAGTGCAGTACGCAGACCAGCGTGAACAGCCGGCGCGCCGTATCGAAGTCGATGTCGATCTTGCCGGACAGCCGGTCCATCAGCGTCTGCGAACCTTCATTGTGCAGGCCGCGGCGGCCCATGTCGATCGCTTCGATGTGGCTCGGCGTCGAGGAACGGATGGCGTCGTAGTAGCTTTCGCAGATCATATAATAGTCCTTGACGATGCGCCTGAGCGGCGTCAGCGACAGGATATGGGTGACGACGGCGGTGCCATCCTCGCGCGCCACGGCAAACACCAGGCGCTGCTCGGCCAGCGACAGTTTCAGCCGGTAAGGGCCGTCGCCGCTGTCACTGACGGGCTGAAAACTGTTCTCCTCGATCAGGTCGAAGATCGCCACCGCGCGTTCATGCTCGACATCGGGTGTCGACCGGCCGATCGATTCATCGAGTTCGACATCGATCAGCCTGGCGCGGGTTTGATCGGGGCCAGACATCGCCGCCTACATGTTCAACCGTATGGCGACGGAGCGTCCATGCGCGTCAAGGCCTTCCGCCTTGGCCAGCGCAATCGCCGCCGGCGCCAAGATCCGCAACTGTTCCGGTCCAAGCTTGAGGATCGACGTGCGCTTGACGAAATCGAGCACCGACAGACCGGACGAGAAGCGCGCCGAGCGCGCCGTCGGCAGCACATGGTTGGAGCCGCCGACATAGTCGCCGATGGCTTCCGGCGTGTGGCGGCCGAGAAAGACCGCACCCGCGTTGCGCATCCGCGACAGGAAGCCCTCGGCGTCGTCGATGGCCAGTTCGACATGTTCGGCGGCGATGCGGTCGACCAGCGGCAGCGCGGCGTCGATGGTCGACACCTGGATCACCGCACCAAAATCACGCCAGCTCGCCGCCGCCGTCTCGGCGCGTGGCAGGCTCTGCAACTGGCGCTCGACGGCTTGTTCGACAGCGATGCCGAAGGCTGAATTGTCGGTGACCAGGATCGATTGCGCCGATGCATCGTGCTCGGCCTGGGCCAGCAGGTCGGCCGCGATCCAGTCCGGATCGTTGCTGCCGTCGGCCACGACGAGCACTTCCGACGGCCCGGCGATCATGTCGATGCCGACGGCGCCGAACACCTGGCGTTTGGCCGCCGCGACATAGGCATTGCCCGGGCCGACGATCTTGGCGACCGGCCTGATCGTTTCGGTGCCGTAGGCAAGGGCGGCGATCGCCTGCGCGCCGCCAACACGGTAGATTTCCGACACGCCTGATATGTCGGCCGCCACCAGCACCAGCGGATTGATGATGCCGCCCGGCGCCGGTACGACCATGACGATGCGCTCGACGCCGGCCACTTTGGCCGGCACGGCGTTCATCAGCACCGAGCTTGGATAGCTCGCCGTGCCGCCCGGCACATAGAGCCCAACCGCCTCGACCGCCGTCCAGCGCCAGCCGAGCTCGACGCCGGCGGCATCCGTATAGCGGTCATCCTTTGGTCGCTGCCGCTCATGATGCGAGCGGATGCGGTCGCGCGCGAATTCCAGCGCCTCGATCGTCTTTGGGTCGGCGGCCTTGTAGGCCTGGGCGATGTCGTCCTCCGAAACGGCGATGCCCAGTCCAGCCAGATCGGCGCGATCGAATTTTCGTGAATAGTCGATTAGCGCCGCGTCGCCCTCGGCGCGCACGCGCGCGATGATGGCGCGCACCGCGGCATCAACGTCGGCGGACACTTCCCGCTTGGTCAACAGGAAGGCGGCGAAACGCTGCTCGAAATCGGCGTCGGACTGACGAAGCGTGATGGCCATCGGACGCTCAGGCCTTGTGGATGGGGCGCGAGGTGGCTTCCCACGCCCCGCCGATGTCGGCAAGGCGGGCCTCGATGCATTCGACGTCGAGCATGATCGCACCGCCGCCCGAGAAGATCAGCTCGACGATGCCGGCCGGCTTGCTGATCTCGATGAAGCTGATCGCCAGCAGCGACAAGACTTCCGCAGGCTTGTCGCGGTCGATGCCGCTGGTCTTGGCGCCGAGCACGCGGTCGAAATGCAGCACGGCCTGCCGTCGCTCATTGTGCTGGCGAAACAGGCCGGATTTTGCTTCCCAGACGAAACGGTTCATGGTCAGCAGGAAACGCTTGGCCGCAGGCAGGAATTCGAGGTCGCTGACTTTCAGCACGGCATCCTGGACATGAGCCGAAACGATGCTCAGGTCCTGGTCGTCTAGCGCGATAAGCTTAAGGCCGGTCATGCGGATTTCGCACCTGAAGGTTGATTGTTCAGCCTTCTGTTAGGCGGTCTTGGCGATCGGTGCAACCGCACCAACAGCTGCAGGTCTGCGCTGCCCCTCATCGCCCTGCCGGGCACTTCTCCCCGTATAGTGACGGGGAGAAGGACGCTGCCGCGAAGGATCTCGCCAATCTCCTGCGTTGCTGGAGAGGAGCCGAGGTCGCGGGCTACGCCGAAATCCGTTCGATCACCGCGCCGCAGTTGGACAGCTTTTCTTCCAGCCGCTCGAAGCCGCGGTCGAGATGGTAGACGCGGTTGACCGTGGTCTCGCCTTCCGCCGCCAGGCCGGCGATGACCAGCGACACCGAGGCGCGAAGATCGGTTGCCATGACCGGCGCGCCCTTCAGTTTCGGCACGCCGTCGACGATCGCCGTCTGGCCCGAAAGCGTGATATGAGCGCCGAGCCGCGCCAGTTCCTGCACATGCATGAAGCGGTTCTCGAAGATCGTCTCGGTGATCCGCGACTTGCCCTTGGCCATCGTCATCAGGCCCATGAACTGCGCCTGCAAATCGGTCGGGAAGGCCGGAAACGGCGCTGTCGTCACGTCGACCGGCGAAATGCCGGCGCCGTTGCGCCTCACACGAATGCCGGAATTGGTCGGGGTGATCTCCGCACCCGTCTGGGCGATCACGTCCAGTGCCGTCTGCAGCAGGTCCGGCCGCGCGCCTTCGAGCACGACGTCGCCGCCGGTCATGGCGACGGCCATGGCATAGGTGCCGGTCTCGATGCGGTCGGGGATGACGCGCACGCGCGCACCCGACAGCGATTCGACGCCGTCGATGGTGATGGTTGGCGTGCCGGCGCCGGAAATCTTCGCGCCCATGGCGTTGAGGCACTCGGCGAGGTTGACGATCTCGGGCTCGCAAGCCGCATTTTCCAGCACCGTCTCGCCCTTGGCGAGCGCCGCGGCCATCATCAGCACATGGGTGGCGCCGACCGAGACTTTCGGGAAGATGTAGCGGTTGCCGACAAGCCGGCCATTCCTTGTCTTGGCGATGACATAGCCGGTGTCGACGTCGATATCGGCGCCCAGCGCCTGCAGGCCCTCGAGGAACAGATCGACCGGCCGCGTGCCGATGGCGCAACCGCCCGGCAGCGACACTTTGGCTTCGCCCATGCGGGCCAGCAGCGGGCCGATCACCCAGAACGAGGCGCGCATCTTCGACACCAGTTCGTAGGGCGCTGTGGTGTCGACGATGTTGCGGGCGGAGAAGTTGATGGTGCGCGAATAGCCCTCATTCTGCTTCTCGCGGCGGCCATTGACCGAATAATCGACGCCGTGGTTGCCCAGGATGCGGATCAGTTGCTCGACATCGGCCAGATGCGGCACGTTTTCCAGCGTCAGCGTGTCGTCGGTCAAAAGCGAGGCGATCATCAAAGGCAGCGCCGCGTTTTTCGCGCCCGAGATCGGAATGCTTCCGGAGAGCTTGTTGCCCCCGACAATTCTGATGCGATCCATGGAAGAACGTCCCTCTCGGCCAAAAAGGGCCGGTTCAATCGTTTGAGTAGCGGCCCGTCTAGACCATTGGCCAATCTGGTTCAAGAATTACGCTGGTTCAAGAAATGGGATTTCGCCCACCCCGGGCCAAGAGTGGCCGATTTGAGTTAATCTTTTTGTATTTCCTTCGATGCAGCGAGCCCGTCCGGCCGCTCGTCGGCATCGCCGGTCCGCCGCGAGCGTGACTGCGCCTTGCGCTTCTGCAGATTGGCGCGCAATTGCTCGGCCAGCCGATCCTTGCGGATTGTTGCGCTGTTTTTCGGTGGACCATCCTTTTTCACTGGAATTGCCTTGTCGTCCATCGCCCCGTCGCCGCCGGCGACCCACCAGCTTGCTGTTCAGGGATAGCCAACATTGTGGCACTGCCATGTCATTAAAAGCTATCCGGCAAAGGCTTTCACAGAAGCGTTGCGCTTGGCCTTGCGCTTGCCGGTTCGATATGGCAGAAGCCCCGCCATCAGCGGCTGCGGTAGCTCAGTGGTAGAGCACTCCCTTGGTAAGGGAGAGGTCGAGAGTTCAATCCTCTCTCGCAGCACCAGTTTCCAACATCCTTGTTGCCGCACATTCGTCCTCTGCATTTGCAAGGGCGAGGCGGCTACATGGGAACGGCGCGGCCGTCGTGCTGGCGGACCTCATCAGCGGTGCATTGCTCCAGAAAATGGCTGCCACAGGCAACTCCAGCCGAAGCGCATTCCCGGCAAGACACGATTCATTAACCAAGATGCTGTTCATCGACATGACGTATTGTGGCATGGACGCCTGTCTGCGTCGGTCAAGTCCATGCTTGTCAGGAAGAGGGCTGAAAGGCTCTTCATCTGGGCGGGAACCTGAAATCGCCC
This sequence comes from Mesorhizobium sp. M0088, assembly GCF_040322895.1. Classification (NCBI taxonomy): domain Bacteria; kingdom Pseudomonadati; phylum Pseudomonadota; class Alphaproteobacteria; order Hyphomicrobiales; family Phyllobacteriaceae; genus Mesorhizobium; species Mesorhizobium sp. M0088. The sequence continues at coordinate 44,209 of NZ_JAMYUI010000015.1, read as the reverse complement.
GAAACAAAAGAGCGTGCAAGGCATGAACGTGAGCGAAAACGTGCAAAACGCCCCCCGTGCTTCCCGTCTTTGGACACTGCCTGCCATCATCGCAGCGTTCCTTTGCCTGTGTGTCACCGGCGCGTTCGCGGAGACGCGTGCTTTGAAGATTCAACATCTCCATACGGGCGAGAAGGCTGAAATCGTCTTCAAGCGCAATGGGCGCTATGATCCGGCGGGATTGAAGAAGATCAATCTCATGCTGCGCGACTGGCGTCGCAACGAACCGACGAAGATGGATCCGCGCCTGCTCGATCTTGTCTGGCAGGCCTATCGCGCCAGCGGCTCGAGAGCCTATATCCACGTGGTCAGCGCCTATCGGTCGCCAGCGACGAACGCCATGCTGCGCAGCCGCTCGAAGGGCGTGGCTCGGGAAAGCCAACACATGGTTGGCCGCGCGATGGACTTCTTCCTGCCGGATGTGCCGCTGAAGAAGCTGCGCGACATCGGCCTCAAGATGCAGGGCGGCGGCGTAGGCTATTACCCGACCTCCGGTTCGCCTTTCATACATATGGATGTCGGCAATGTGCGGCATTGGCCGGGCATCAGCCGCCAGGAACTCGCAAGGGTATTCCCGAACGGCAATACGCTGCATGTGCCGAGCGACGGCAAACCGCTGCCCGGTTATGGGCAGGCGTTTGCCGCCTACAAGTCGCGCAAGGGCGCCGGCACGCCCAACATCGACCTGGCAAGTGCCGACGGCGGCCAACGCAGGCCGGCGCGCGGCCTGCTGGCGACGCTTCTGGGTGGGCGCGGCGCGGACGAGACCGATGATGTCGCCGAAGCGGTGCCGGCGCCACGCAAGCCGGCCAAGTCCGTTGAACCCAGGCCCGCCGGCATCGCAATCGTGCCGCCGCAGGATGCCCAGCGCGCCGACATCCAGATGGCTTCCGTCGATAGGGCCGAAGAATCGCCGATTGGACCGGAGGGGAAGACGCCTGAAGCGATCGTCATGGCGATGGCGCCGGGCTCGGTGCCGCTGCCAGCCTTCGCCCCGCGCAGCGGGTCCACGACCAGCATTCCGACCCCGCAACTCGCGCCGCTTGCAGCAGCCAACGCTTCCACCGCGCGGGCCGAACTGGCCAATCCAACAGCAACCGATGCTGAAATTCCCTCGGGCAAGTCGGCCGGTCCCGCGGGCGGCGCGCCGGACATGGTGGCGTTCAACATCCCGTTGCCGACATGGCGACCGGAAAGCCCGACGCGCCAGCTTGAAGCAGACAAATCCGGCGATGCGGTCGCTGCCTTGCTGGCCTTGAACCACGCCGATGACGGCCACAATGGGTTGGCCGGCCAGCGGGTCTCGGTTGCCCAATCGAAGCCCGAAGATCGCGTCAGGACCAGCCCGAAGGCCGACCGTGTCCAGCCAAATCTCGATCCCGAAGCCACCGCGGTCATCGTGCCGGCAGCGTTGTCCCGGCCGATTGAGACAGGTCGTGGCATCGCCGGCGGAGCTAGCACTGCGGCGGCGCCCGTCATTGCCGCCAATCTCATCCGCACAGCGCCGGAGCACATCTATCTCGATGGATTCCAGCCGCGAGGACAGACCTCCGATCACCGGCGCTTCACCGGTTCCGCGGTCAAGTTCCTGCCCATCGCCAGCTTCAAATAGACGCCAGCCCTCGTTCGAGCCGACGTGGATGTGTTGCACGACTGGCTTGGCTGCCATGGGATAGCAAGTCATGCCGAACTCTCGATGGCTCTGTAAGAGAAGTTCCAAATTTGACAAACATGTGTGAAATTGTAAGATAATCGTCTTTCCGTCGGCGATGGGCGATGACAATGTCGATCCGCGAAGAACTGGCCAATACGACCGTGGCGTTCACCTCTGCGGAAGAGAAGATCGTCCAGGTCCTGCTCGCTGATTATCCGATGTCGGGGCTGGGCACCGCGACCCGGCTGGCACGGCGCGCCGGCGTCAGCGACCCGAGCGTGACGCGGCTGATGAGCAAGCTTGGCTATGTCGGCTTTGCCGACTTCCAGGCACGCCTGCTCACCGAAGTCGAATCCAGGCTGCATTCGCCGCTTTTGATGATGGAGGCCAAGCGTCCGGGCGGCTCCAGCGAAGGCACCGCACTTGCCTATTTCCATTCGGTTTCCGACAGCCTGGAGCGCACGCGCACGGCAGTGCCGGTGCAGGCCTACACGCGCGCCGTCAACATGCTGCTGGAGAGCAAGGGCCAGGTCGTGCTGCTGGGCGGCCGGTTCAGCCGGCATATCGCCTCCATGCTGGCCGGCTACCTCCTGCAGTTCCGCTCCGGCGTGCGCGACATCGGTTCGTTGAGCCCCGCCGATTTCGACCTGTTGATCGACCTTGGCAAGCGCGACCTCCTCGTCGTGTTCGACTACCGGCGTTACCAGTCGGACGTGGTGAGCTTTGCCCAGCAGGCCAAGGAGCGCGGCGTCTCCATCCTGCTGTTCACCGATGTCTGGCTGTCGCCGATATCTGACATAGCGGACCTGACCATGGTCGCCGCGATCGACGCCAACTCGCCGTTCGACACGCTGGCGACGGCCGTTGCCCAGATGGAAACCGTGTTTGCCCACGCGCTGGAAGGCCATGGCGCCGGGGTGCGCAAGCGCATCGAGGACATCGAAAAGATCCGCAGCGCCAATGCGGTCACGCTCGATACCGCCCTGTCGTCATCGGCCGACGACGCCGCCAAATCCAAAACCACAAGGAAATAGTGTCGTTGCGCCCGGTGCAGCGATGCAAAGCGCCGCGACGCAGAGAAGGAAGCGACAATGCCCGACAACCAGACCATCATCGATGCCGTGCAGGCTGAGATCGAGACCGATCGCGACTGGTTGATCGGGCTGACCCGCGACATGGTTCGCATCCCTTCGGTCAATCCCAAATTCGAGCCCAACCCGGCGATCAACCGCGAGGCGGATGTCCAGGCGCTGCTCGAACCGATCCTCAAGCAGGACGGGTTCAGGACCGAGCAATGGGATGCGTTGCCCGGGCGGCCCAATCTGGTCGGCGAATGGGCGGGAGACGAGGACCGCAGCCTGATCCTGTGCGGCCATATCGACGTCGTGCCGGTCGGCGCGATGAAGGACTGGTCGGTCGATCCGTTCGGCGGCGAGATCACCAATGGCCGCCTCTATGGCCGCGGCGCCGTCGACATGAAGGGCGGCGTCGCCGCTTGCATCGCCGCCGCGCGCGCGATCCGCAAGGCGGGCATCACGCTGCAGGGCCGGCTCGCCATCCACTCGGTCGTCGACGAGGAAGCCGGCGGCTTCGGCGCCATGGACGCGGTGAAGAAGGGCAAGCTCGCCAAGGCGGTGCTGGTCGCCGAACCGACCTGGGGCGATGTCCTGCCGGTCGAAGGCGGGCTTGAATGGGCGCGGGTGACGATCCGCGGGCGCAACGCCCATTCGGCGCTGCGCTACAACGAGATCTATCCGCAGCGCCACGACAAGGACCGGCTTGAGCCGGGCGTCAACGCCATTGAGATCGCCGCCCGCTTCATCGCCGCCGTGCGCCAGTATGAGCTGGATCGGACGCGGGCGAAATCGCATCCGCTGCTGCCGCTCGGCATGAACACGATCAACATCGGCGTCATGCATGGCGGAACCGGCCTTGGCCAGCACGGCCTGCCGACCGTCATGACCAACCCGGCCATCATTCCCGACGTCGCGGTGCTCGATCTCGACATGAAATTCCTGCCCGATGAGAACTCGGCCGACTACCGCCGCGATTTCGAGACGTTCGTCCACCATTTCGCCCAGACCGATGCGTGGCTGCGCGACAACCCGCCTGCGATCCAATGGGAGCTCGGCGGGCTGTATTTCCCGCCGATGAACACGCCGGTCGATCATCCGCTGGTGACATCGCTGATGAAGCGCAAGGCCATGGTCGGCAAGGCGCCGCAGGCGCGCGGCTTCGTCGCCGTGTGCGATGCCGCGCACTATGCCGGCGCGGGCGTCGACGGTGTCATCTTCGGCCCCTCAGGCGACGGGTTTCACGGTTCCGACGAATATGTCGAGGTCGAATCGGTGGTCGAGACCGCCAAGGTGATCGCCGCTTCGGTCATCGACTGGTGCGGCATCCGCTGAGGCGGAGCCGCTATTCCGAAACGGTCAGGCCGGGCGTTTCAGGCGTCCGGCGACGGCGCCCCATGAAGCCTTGATCATGCCGACCAGGCCGCTCGGGTAGGCCAGCATCACGCCGATGATCAGCACCGCCGTGATCATCGGCCGCCACGCGCCGAAATCGGCCATCCATTCGGCGAAGATCGTCAGCACGAAGGAGGCGATGATGGCGCCGTAGATGGTGCTGGTGCCGCCAAGCAGCACCATCGACAGGATGATGGTCGCGAGACTCATGCCGAAGACATCGATCGAGGCATTGCGCTGGTAGGCGGCGTAAAAGGCGCCGGCGATGCCGGTGAAGAAGGCGCTCGCGGCAAGCGTCAGCATGCGCTGGCGCACGATCGAGACGCCGCGGCTGACGGCGTATTCCTCATTGTCGCGCAAGGCGACGATACTGGCCCCGGCGCGTGAGCGCACAAACACGCGCAGGAACAGCGTACTTGCCACCAGCAGTGCCAGCGCGATGTAGAAATAGGCTGATTTGCCGTCGCGGACCATGTTGTGGTCGAAGATATAGAGTCCGGGAATGCGCACCAGCCCTTGCGTGCCGCCGGTGATGGCGGACTGGCTGATGATCACCTGCATCACCAGCTGCGCGAAGCCGAAAGTGACCAGGATGATGTAGATGCCCTTCAGCCGCAGGATCGGGATGGTCACCAGGATCGCCGCCAGGGTTGCGATGACACCGCTGGCAAACAGCGCGATCCACGGGTCGAATTCGGCCAGCTTGGTCAGCAGGCTGTAGGCATAGACGCCGATGCCGAACAGCGCCAGATGGCCGAAATTGAAGACGCCGCCATAACCGAGGCTGAGGTCCCAGTTCGAGGCGACGATCGCATAGATGAAGGCCATGATCAGGATGTGGCGGGCATAGGTGTCACCGAAGATCAGCGGCAGCAGCGCCAGCAGGGCGAAGCCGAGCACGAAGCCGATGGCCTCCTGCTTCCACGGCGTGCGGCCTGGAGCGATCGGGGTTGCCGCCTTGGCGTGGCCAGGCGCGATCAGCGATGTCGTGTCGGTCATGCTAGGCCTCGGGAGCGGCTGGCAAAGATGCCCTCGGGGCGCACCATCAGGGTCAGGATGAGCACGCCGAACAGCAGTGCCGGCGTCCAGTACAAGCCGAAATAATAGCTGCAGGCGGCCTCGAAGAAGCCGATCAGATAGGCGGCGAAGATCGGACCCGATATGCTCGATATGCCGCCGAAAACGACGACGATCAGCGCCTTGAGCAGCGGGTCGCTGCCCATCACCGGCGACATGAAACGGTAGCCGCCCATGAAGATGCCGGCGAGCCCGGCCAGCGAAGCGGCGATGGCGAAGGCCAGCCCATAGAGCGCGGTGACGTTCAGCCCGACAAGATGGCTGGCATCTTCGTTCTGCGCCACGGCGCGCAGCGCCAGTCCCAGCCGCGTGCGGTTGAGGAACACCCAAAGTGCGGCCAGGATCAGCGGCGTGATCACGATGATGGCGATCTGGTGCAGGGAGACGCCGACGCCCCCGATGGTGGCGTTGCCGGCGATCAGCGCCGGGATCTGTTTCGAGCGCGGTCCCCAGATGGTCAGCGCGCCGTTCTCGATCAGCGACCCGGCCGCCAGCGTGGTGATGACGACGACCAGCACGATGTTGGGTCGGCCGATCAGCGGCCGCACGACGCTCGCCTGCAGGATCCAGCCGACGCCGGCCATGACGACGACGGCGATCGGAAAGGCGACCGCCGCCGGCAGGCCGAGTTCGACCAGCTGCCAGGCGATGTAGGCGCCCAGCATCATGAACACGCCATGGCTGAAATTGAACACGCCGATCGTCGTCCAGACGAGCGCTAGCCCGACCGCCATCATGGCGTAGAGCGAGCCCTGGAACAGGCCGCCGAACAGGATTTCCGCCAATGCGCTCATCTTCGGATTTTCCTAATGGCCAAAATACATCGACATGATCTCGCCGTGGTCGAGGCTTTCGCCCGGCTTGATCTCGGTCGCCACCGCGCCATGGTTGACGAGGTAGAGTTGCTGCGTCAGCTCCAGCAGGAATTCGATATCCTGTTCGACGACGATCAGCGGCACGCCGCCGCGCGAAATGTCCATGACGGAGGCGCAGAGCTCGTCCTTGATCTTGGGCGCCAGCCCCAGCGTCGGCTCATCCAGGATCAGCAGGCGCGGATGGCTCATCAGCGCGGTGCCGATCGACACCATCTGGCGCTCGCCGCCCGACAATGTGCGCACGCGCTGGCGCCAGCGTTCCGCCAGTTTCGGAAACAGCTTGATCACCTTCTCGCGGTTCTCCGCCTCATGCGGCCGGGCCCGCGGCGAATAGGCCCCGAGCGCCATGCAGTCGGCGATCGAGAGATCAGGAAACAGCCGGTTGCCTTGCGGCACATGGATCAGGCCGGCGCCGACGATGGCGCGTGCGCTGCGGCCGGCAATGTCTTGCCCGTCGAACAGAATGCGGCCGCTCTTCGGCTGCAGCAGCCCGGAGACTGCGCGCAGCAGCGTCGTCTTGCCATGGCCGTTGGGGCCGAACAGGCCGACATTGCCGAAACGGCCGGCCTCCAGCGAGATATCGTGCAGCACGGTGACGCGGCCATAGCCGGCGGTGACGCCTTCGACACTCAGAATGGGGTTCACGCCGCCGATCTCCTCGTGCCGAGATAGGCTTCGATGACGCGCGGGTCCGCGATCACGCCGGCCGGGTCGCCAGCGGCCAGGACGCGGCCATTGTTGAGCACCAGCAGATGTTGCGAAAGGCTCATCAGGAAGGTCAGCACGTGCTCGATCAGAAGGATGGTGATGCCGCGGTCGGCGGTGCGGCGGATCAGGCCGATCGACGTCTCGATCTCGGGCTTGGTCAGGCTCGATGCCGGCTCGTCGAGCAAGAGCATGCGCGGCTGCATGGCAATCGCGGTGGCAAGCATCAGGCATTTGCGCTCGAACACGGACAATTCGCCGGCAAGCCGGCCGAACGACTGAGATCCCAGGCCGACGAACTCCAGCGCCTCGGCGGCGGCATTGCGGGCCGTGGCCGCTGTCTTTTCCTGCTTGCCGTAACTGGCGCCGATCAGCGCGTTCTCGAACACGGTCAGTCCGTCGAAGCTGGTCTCGCGCTGAAACGTGCGGGCGAGGCCGAGACGCGCGATGGCGTGTCCCGATTTGCCGTTTATGGCAATGCCGTCAAAGCGGATCTGGCCCCGGTCGGGGCCGAACGGTATGCCGGTGATGATGTTGAACAGCGTGCTCTTGCCGCTGCCGTTCGGGCCGGCGATGCCGAAGATCTCGCCGGCCTCGACCTTGAACGACACGCCGTCGACGGCCTTCAGCGAACCGAAGGCCTTCGACACGTCGTCCAGTTCAAGCAGGGCCATTCCCTACTTCATCCAGGGCTGGAGCTTGAAGGCGCCGGTGGCGTATTTCTCCGGCGAGATCAGCGTGCGCTGGCCATCCCAGATCTGGAAGAAGGTGATCGGAATATAGTCGTCGCCCTGCGTGGCAAGGTGGGTGGCGGGATCGAATTTCAGCCGCCCTTCCGCGACCTGCTTGTCGGTCTCCGACAGCGCCTTCATGATCGCCGCATGGTCGGATGCGCCGCCGACCTTCTTGACCGCATCGAAATAGACATTGGTCATTTCGTAGAGGCCGACGCCGTAGGTGCCGCTCTCGACGCCGTATTTTGCCTTGAACTTGGCCGCCACCTCGTCGGCGCGCGGGTTCTTCGGCGTCGTCAGCGCGCCGCCGAGCAGATTGTAGATGACACCATCCGATTTCTTGCCGGTCAGCTCGACGAATTCCGGAACGCTCGGTGCGTATTGCAGGAAGACGAGGCTCTTGGTCGGCTGCTCGAGGAACTGGTTCAGGAACGACGCCGAATTGCCCGGCAGATAGTCGGTGTTGATGACGACATCGGGAACGTTCTCGCGCACCTTGGCGAGGATCGAACGCCAGTCGGTCACTTCGCCGAACGGCACGATCTCGTCGACGGTGATGGTCCAGCCCTTCTCCTTGAAGGTCTTCTTCATGCCTTCGGAGATGGTCTTCGAATAGGCATTGTCGGACGAGATGATGGCGACCTTCTTGGTCGGCAAGGTGATCTTGCCGTCGGCCGCGAGCTTCTCGACGAACAGGGTGACGTCGGTGTTGTAGGCGTCGAAGGAAGGCGTCAGCGACCAGCAGCACATGTATTTATCGGGGCTCGGCGCGATGATGTCCCTAGTCTGCTGCGAGGTGGCCGCCAGCATGTAGGGCATTTCCGCTTCGGCCATGTTGTCGATCTCGAAATTGGTCAGGCTGGCGTAGCCGGTCAGCATGAAGTGCACGCCCGGATCGCCAAGCAGGCGCTCGACCGCGCTGGTGACGTTGCCGGCGGACTGATCCTTGACGTCGCCGACCACCAGTTCGAACGTATCCCCGGCAACGCCGCCGGCTGCGTTGGCCTCATCGATGGCCATCTGCACGCCGCGCTGGAATTCCTGGCCGTCCGCCGCGGCAGGGCCGGTCAGCGGCGCAAGCAGGCCGATCTTGACGACGTCGGCAAAGGCGGGGGCGGCAGATGCGGCAAACATGCCGATCAGCGTCGTGCTCATCAGCATATGGCGGATTCGACTTGCGGCGGATTTGGGCTTCATCGTGCTGTTCCCTGTTTTCCTCCCGTTCATCGGGAGTTGGATAATTGACAATCTACGCATAATTGTTCTTATTTGAAAAGGATTTTTCAACGCAACCTGGCCGGGAAGATGGTTCCCGCAAAGGTATGGAAGCCGTGGCGCTTTGCCGCGCAACTGTATTAAAACAGGGCAATTCCCCCGACGGAGCGGACAATGGCGATCTCGCAGAAGACCCTTGAAACCAGCCACGGCAAGATCGCGGTTCGCCAGACCAGTGGCGAAGGCGCCGCTGTCATACTGATCCACGGCAATTCATCTTCCAGCGCCGTTTTCCGCAACCAGTTGGACAGCCCGTTGGGCGAGCGCTACCACCTCATCGCTCCCGACTTGCCCGGCCATGGAGCGTCCGCCGATGCGATCGATCCGGAGCGTTCCTACAGCATGGAAGGCTATGCCGATGCCATGACCGAAGTGCTCGGGCTGCTCGGCATCGACAAGGCCATCGTCTTCGGCTGGTCGCTCGGCGGCCATATCGGGCTTGAGATGATCGACCGCTTTCTCGGCCTGCTTGGCCTGATGATCACCGGCACGCCGCCCGTCTCGCCCGAGCAGGTCGGCAACGGCTTCAAGCCGAGCCCGCATATGCACCTTGCCGGGCAGGAAACTTTCACTGACGCGGATGTCGAGGTCTATGCGCGCAGCACCTGCGGCGAGCCGTTCGAGCCGTTTCTCATCGACACGGTGGCGCGCACCGATGGAAGGGCGCGGCGCCTGATGTTCGAAAAGTTCGCGGCCGGCACCGGGCGGAACCAGCGCGAGATCGTGGCCGGCAAGACGCCGCCGATCGCCGTTCTGAACGGCATCGACGAGCCATTCGTCAACACCGATTTCGTCTCCGCTGTGAAATTCTCCAATTTATGGGAAGGCAAGGCCCATCTGCTCGACAAATCCGGCCACGCGCCGTTCTGGGACTCGCCGGATCGTTTCAACCCGGTCTTCGCCCGCTTCCTGGCAAGCTTCGACAGGTCGTAGGTCCGTCGGAAAACCGGCGCCACAGACCCCGCCTTCGAGACAGGTGGGTGACAATCGCGCGCATCTACCGTATATTGACATAAAGATATCCTTATGTGACATGAAAGGCCTGTCGCCAGAGGGATAAGAAATGTCGCAGAATTCTGCCTCGCTGGACGCATTGTTCGGCCCCGTCGCGGCAAAGCCGGACGGGTCGGAGGTGCTTGCGGCGCTCACTGCGGCAGCACGCGAGCGCATTCTCATCCTCGACGGCGCCATGGGCACACAGATCCAGGGCCTCGGCTTTGACGAGGACCAGTTTCGCGGCGAGGCCTTCGCCGGCTGCGCCTGCCACCAGCAAGGCAACAACGATCTTCTGATCCTGACGCAGCCCGGGGCGATCGAGGAGATCCACTATCGGTACGCCATCGCAGGCGCCGACATCCTCGAAACCAACACCTTCTCCTCGACCTCGATCGCCCAGGCCGATTACGGCATGGAAGATGCCGTCTATGCACTGAACCGTGATGGCGCGCGGCTGGTCAGGCGCGCCGCTGTTCGGGCCGAGCAGCAGGACGGCAAGCGAAGGTTTGTCGCCGGCGCGCTGGGGCCGACCAACCGCACCGCTTCGATGTCGCCCGATGTCAACAACCCCGGCTATCGCGCCGTGACCTTCGACGATCTGCGCCTCGCCTATGGCGAGCAGCTGCGCGGCTTGATCGATGGCGGCGCCGACATCATCCTGATCGAGACCATCTTCGACACGCTGAACGCCAAGGCGGCGATCTTCGCAGCGGAAGAGATCTTCATCGAGAAGGGCGTGCGCCTGCCGGTGATGATTTCGGGCACCATCACGGACCTCTCCGGCCGCACGCTGTCGGGCCAGACGCCGACCGCCTTCTGGCATTCGGTGCGCCACGCCAGCCCGTTCACCATCGGCCTCAACTGCGCGCTCGGCGCCAACGCGATGCGGGCGCATCTGGCCGAAATATCAGGCGTCGCCAACACCTTCACCTGCGCCTATCCGAATGCCGGCCTGCCCAACGAATTCGGTAGGTATGACGAGAGCCCGGAATTCATGGCCGCGCAGATCGAGGATTTTGCCCGCGAGGGACTAGTCAACGTTGTCGGCGGCTGCTGCGGCTCGACGCCGGAGCACATCCGCGCCATCGCCGAAGCGGTGAAGAAATATCCGCCGCGCGCCATTCCGGACATCGAGCCCAGGATGCGCCTTTCCGGGCTGGAGCCGTTCACGCTCACCGACGAGATTCCCTTCGTCAATGTCGGCGAGCGCACCAATGTCACCGGCTCGGCCAAGTTCCGGAAGCTGATCACGGCGGGCGACTATGTCGCCGCGCTGGATGTGGCGCGCGACCAGGTCGCCAATGGCGCGCAGATCATCGACATCAACATGGACGAGGGCCTGATCGATTCGAAGAAGGCCATGGTCGAGTACCTCAACCTGATCGCCGCCGAGCCGGACATCGCCCGCGTTCCTGTCATGGTCGACAGTTCGAAATGGGAGATCATCGAGGCCGGCTTGAAATGCGTGCAGGGCAAGCCGCTGGTCAACTCCATCTCGATGAAGGAGGGCGAGGAGGCCTTCCTGCATCATGCCAGGCTGGTGCGCGCCTATGGGGCTGCTGTCGTCGTCATGGCCTTCGACGAGGACGGCCAGGCCGACACCAAGGCGCGCAAGGTCGAGATCTGCACCCGCGCCTACAAGCTCCTGACCGAACAGGCCGGCTTCCCGCCCGAGGACATCGTCTTCGATCCCAATGTCTTCGCCATTGCTACCGGCATCGAGGAGCACGACAATTACGGTGTCGACTTCATCGAGGCGGCCGGCGAGATCACCGCGACGCTGCCGCATGTTCATATCTCCGGCGGCGTGTCGAACCTGTCCTTCTCGTTTCGCGGCAACGAGCCGGTGCGCGAGGCCATGCATGCCGTGTTCCTCTACCATGCCATCCAGCGCGGCATGGACATGGGCATCGTCAATGCCGGCCAGCTCGCCGTCTACGATACGATCGAGCCGGCACTGCGCGAGGCCTGCGAGGATGTCGTGCTCAACCGCACGCCCAAGGCCGGCGGCACCGCCACCGAACGCATGCTGGAGATCGCCGAACGCTTCAGGGGCACGGCGGGCCAGGAAGCGCAGGAGCGCGATCTCGCCTGGCGCGACCTGCCGGTCGAACAGCGGATCAGCCATGCACTGGTCAACGGCATCACCGAATTCATCGACGCCGACACCGAGGAAGCGCGGCTTGCCGCCGAGCGGCCGCTGCATGTCATCGAAGGCCCGCTGATGGCCGGCATGAACGTCGTCGGCGACCTGTTCGGCGCCGGAAAAATGTTCTTGCCGCAAGTGGTCAAGTCGGCGCGGGTGATGAAGCAGGCCGTCGCGGGATTGCTGCCGCATATGGAGGCCGAGAAGCTGGCCAACGCCGCCAACGGCATCGACAATGGCGAACGCCAGACAGCGGGCAAGATCCTGATGGCGACGGTGAAGGGCGATGTCCACGATATCGGCAAGAACATCGTCGGCGTCGTGCTCGCCTGCAACAATTACGAGATCATCGATCTCGGCGTCATGGTGCCGGCGGCCAAGATCCTGCAGACCGCCCGTGAGCAAAATGTCGATATCATCGGCCTGTCCGGCCTGATCACGCCATCCCTCGATGAAATGGTGCATATGGCCGCCGAGATGGAGCGTGAAGGCTTCGACATTCCGCTGCTGATCGGCGGCGCGACGACCAGCCGCGTGCACACGGCGGTGAAGATCCACCCGCGCTACAGCAAGGGGCAGACGGTCTACGTCACCGACGCCAGCCGCGCGGTCGGCGTGGTCTCATCCTTGCTGTCGAACGAGACCAAGGGCGGCTATGTCGGCGCGGTGCGCACCGAATACAAGAAGGTCGCCGATGCGCATGCCCGCTCGGAAGCCGACAAGCAGCGGCTGCCGCTGGCCAAGGCGAGGGCCAATGCGCACCGGATCGACTGGTCTGCCTACGAGCCGCCGAAGCCGTCCTTTACCGGCGTCAAGGTATTCGAGAACTGGGATCTCACCGAACTCGCGCGCTACATCGATTGGACGCCGTTCTTCCAGACCTGGGAGCTGAAGGGCCGTTATCCCAAAATTCTCGAAGACGAGGCGCAAGGCGCCGCCGCGCGCCAGCTGTTCGAGGATGCGCAGGCGATGCTGAAGCAGATCATCGCCGAGAAATGGTTCGCGCCGCGCGGCGTCGTCGGTTTCTGGCCGGCCAATGCCGTCGGCGACGACATCAGGCTGTTCACGGACGAAAAGCGGTCGCAGGAACTGGCGACCTTCTTTACCTTGCGCCAGCAGCTGACCAAGCGCGATGGCAAGGCCAATGTCGCGCTGTCGGATTTCGTCGCGCCAGCGGATTGCGGCAAGCCGGATTACATCGGCGGCTTTATCGTCACCGCCGGCATCGAGGAGGTGGCTATCGCCGAACGGTTCGAGCGAGCGAATGATGATTATTCGTCGATCATGGTCAAGGCGCTGGCAGACCGCTTCGCCGAAGCCTTTGCCGAGCGGATGCATGAGAAGGTGCGCAAGGAATTCTGGGGCTATGCTTCAGATGAAGCGCTGGCACCGGACGAGCTGATCGGCGAACCCTATCGCGGCATCCGTCCGGCGCCCGGCTATCCGGCGCAGCCCGATCACACCGAGAAGGCGACTTTGTTCCGGCTGCTCGACGGTGGGCGCAATGCAGGCGTGAGCCTGACCGAAAGCTATGCGATGTGGCCGGGTTCCTCGGTATCAGGCATCTATCTGGCGCATCCCGAAAGCTATTATTTCGGCGTCGCCAAGGTCGAACGCGACCAGGTCGAGGATTATGCGCGCCGGAAGGCGATGCCGTTGGCAGAGGTCGAGCGCTGGCTCGGCCCCATCCTCAACTACGTGCCGGCACACTATGCCGAGGCGGCTGAATAGCGACGCGAACGCTATCATCATTTCGCTCTGACGGTCGTCGTTGATCTCTTGACTCTATCCTCCCAGGGGGGATAGTCGGGCGGTATGTCCGAAGGTATTCACACATCCCACCCCGCCATTCTCAAGCGGCTGAAACGTGCGCAAGGGCACCTGGCTTCCGTCATTGCCATGTTCGAAGCGGAACGCCCCTGCGTTGATCTTGCGCAGCAACTATACGCGGTCGAAAGCGCCATCAGCAGCGCGAAGCGCGAACTGATCCACGATCACATCGAGCATTGCCTGACCGACAGCGCTGAACCGAGCGGGAGCTCTCTGGCGGAACTCAAGCAGTTGGCGAAATATCTATGAACCATACGGGCGCACGCATCCTTGACTGGTTTGGGTTCGGACCAAGCGGGCATGCCGCGCATGGTGGCCACGACCATGGCGCAGGGCCGCATGGTCATACCCACGGCGTCATCGATGCGACCATCGCCACAACTGACCGTGGCATCTGGGCCATCAAATGGTCATTCGTTATCTTGGCGGTTACGGCGGCGTTGCAGCTTGTTGTTGTGATGCTGTCCGGCAGCGTGGCACTGCTGGCCGACACGATCCACAACATCGGAGACGCCACGACCGCCATTCCACTGTGGATCGCATTCATGCTGGCGCGCCGCAAGCCGTCGCAGACCTTTACCTATGGTTTGGGCCGCGTCGAAGATCTGGCAGGGATCATCATTGTCCTGATCATTTTGTTTAGCGCCATCGTCGCTGGCTATCAGGCCATCGACCGTCTGATAAACCCCCAATTGGTTACCCATTTGGGTTGGCTGACGGCGGCCGGCATTGTCGGGTTTCTTGGCAATGAAGTGGTTGCCGTGTTCCGGATCCGGGTCGGTCGGGAGATCAACAGCGCGGCGCTCGTCGCAGACGGCTACCACGCCCGCACCGACGGTCTCACCAGCCTTGCCGTTGTCATCGGTGCGCTTGGCGTTTGGCTCGGCTTTCCCTTGGCCGACCCGATTATTGGCCTGCTCATCACCGCTGCGATCTTCGGCATCGTTTGGCAATCGGCACGCTCGGTGCTTACTCGCATGCTTGACGGTGTCGAGCCCGGCATCATGGGCGAAATCCGGCATGCCGCCGAGCATGTACCGGGCGCGCGTATCGTAGAGGCCAAGGCTCGTTGGATTGGCCACAAGCTGCACGCAGACATTGCCATCTCGGTCGACGAAGCTTTGCCTGTTTCCGAGGCCAGGAAGATAACGGCCGCTTTGGAAGATGAACTGTTCGAGCACATGCCGGCTCTTGCAGCTGCCAACATTCGGTTGGCCACCGCAAATGAACAACACGACGATCCGCATCCTCACGGGCATGATCACGGTGAACACCACGGCCACCACCATTGAGGGTCGCGAAAAAACCACCGGCGTCGGCTAACCTCGACTGATGTTCCAAACGCCGATGTTCCAAACGCCGATGTTCCAAACGCTTGTCGAGTTTCAACGCACCATATATCTGGCGTTCGCCGACCAGATAAAACTGCTCTCGGTTGGAGGGGATTGGCTGGCGTTCCTGGCCTTCCTGCCAATGGGGGTCTTGTTTGGGGCCGCACATGCTTTGACGCCCGGTCACAGCAAAGCTATTTTGGCGACCTACCTAGCCGGTTCGGATGCGAAGGTTTCGCGCGGCCTCTTGGTGTCGGTTACTCTGTCCTTCACTCACGTGGCAATCGCGGTTCTGATCGCCGTGCTTTCGCTGCCGCTTGTCTCGATCGCATTGGGAAGTGTCGGGCGCGCGCCACTCCTCGAGAACATCAGTCGCGGCCTGCTCGGGCTGATCGGCGTCTGGATGATATGGCGCGCATTGAACCATGGCCGGCATCACAAGCATGAGGGCGAGGCTGTTGGTGTCATGGCCGGTTTGATACCTTGCCCGCTGACCCTCTTTGTCATGACGTTCGCGATTTCCAGAGGCGTACCGGGCGCCGGTATTCTGTTCGCGATCACCATGATGCTTGGTGTGGCACTGACCTTGTCTTGTGTGGCGATCGCTTCAATCCTGTTCAGAGAGCGACTGGTGCACTTTTTCGACAGCCGTCCGCGCCTGTTCGATGTCATCTCACGCACGATGGAAGGCGTGGCAGGCTTCGCGCTCTCCTGCATAGCCGTCTGGCAAATCTCATCTTCGGCTGTCTGATCTCGATGAGTTCTCGCCAGCCTGTCGAAAACAGCGCAAGCGAACGTCATCTTGTCGCCATGACATCGTCGAGACACGATGTGCCAATATCGGGCTCCGCGCTGGTGGCTGGCCGATAATCCAACACATCGATAAACCCAGGGCAGTCGCCTTTGCAGTTGGAGCGCCGAATGACCTTACTCACACGCCGCAGGCTTTTGAAAACGGCAGCGATTGCCGGCGCAGGCGGGGTCGGGTTTTCGGCGATGGGCCGGCTTGGTGGCTGGGCCGCCGCGACGCCTGAGCCGGTGGTTTTGCAGACGGCAAAGATCCAGGCGGAGCTGATGGATGTCAGCCAAACCAGGGATGTGCTGACCTATGGCAACGCCGGGATGCCGCCCGTGCTCAGAATGAAAAAGGGCGAGCCCTTCGCTGCCCGCCTGGTCAACGCGATCGACGATCCGACAACGATCCACTGGCACGGCATTCGCGTTCCAAACAAGATGGACGGCGTGCCGTTTCTGGTCCAGCCCTACGTCTACACCGGCGATCATTTCGACTACGCCTTCACGCCGCCCGATGCCGGCACCTTCTGGTACCACCCGCATTGCAACACGCTGGAGCAGATGGGCCATGGCCTGACTGGCGTGATCGTGGTCGAGAATCCCAACGATCCGAAATTCGATGCCGAAATCGTCCTCAATTTGCGCGACTGGCGCCTCGGTGACGACGGCCAGTTCATCGACCAGTTCCGGCCGCGCGATGCCGCGAGAACCGGCACTTACGGCACGGTACGCACCGCCAATTGGCTCGACCAGCCGCAATATGATGCGCCGGCCGGCGGACTAGCGCGGCTGCGCGTCGCCATCACCGACGTGACGCGTATCTACGCTTTTCGCGTCGACGGTGCGGAGGCGAGTATCATGGCGCTCGACGGCAATCCGGTGCCTGAGCGTTTTTCGCCCGACGCCTTGCTGCTCGGACCCGGCCAGCGCATGGAGCTGGCCATACGCATGCCCGACAATGAAGGCGCGATGGTCAGCTTGAGGGACGTCAGGGGCACCAAGCCAAAAATCCTGGCAACCCTGCGCGCGACAGGAAAATCCCTCAAACGGGACATTCGCGATGTTGCTCCGCTGGAGCTCAATCCGGTGGCGGAAGTGGATCTCGCCAGTGCCAGGCATATTTCCCTGGCACTAAGCGCCACGGCGGAAAACGTCCCGAGCGATGGCATCTGCGGTTCGCTTGGCTATAGTTTCTGGGCCCTCAACAAAGTGCCGTGGCCAGGCGACACCAAGGACCCGACCGCGCCACTGGCCGAATTGAAGCTTGGCCAAAGCTACGTCATCGACATGGAGAACCTGACGCCGCAATCCCATCCGATGCATCTGCACGGTATGAGCTTCAAAGTGCTGTCATCCTCGACGCGCCAGGTTCAGCCTGTGATTTCCGACACCTATCTCATCCAGCCCAACGAGAAGGTTCAGCTCGGCTTCGTCGCCGACAATCCCGGCGATTGGCTGCTGCACTGCCACATCATCGAGCATCAGAAATCGGGAATGACGAGCTATGTCAGGGTGGTGTGAAGCCGCGTCAGCCTGCGCGTAGCGTCGGTGCCGTCATTTGCGCAATTGCGCCTCGATCTCGTCGAGCACCTTGTCCTTGCCGATGCCGGTGAGGAAGGCGAGGCCCTTGATCACCGGCTTGGTGACCGAAGCGGAGATCGGGGTGGTTGCGACGATGAAGTCGACATTGTCGGCCAGTCCGGGCACTTCGGTGGCCTTTGCCTGCTGGGCGTTGAAGGTGAGGCCGCGTTTCTTCATTTCCTCGGTGACGGCGACATTGACCGCAGTCGAGGTGGCGATGCCCGTGCCGCAGGCAAAGAGAATGGTTTTCTGTCTGGACATCTCTGCTTCTCCTTGTTTCAGCCGAGTACGGCTCGCACGTCTTCGAGGGTTCTGGCCGACCTCAAATCATCCAAGGCTTGCGGGTTCTGGATGGTGGCCATGACGGCCTGCAGCGCCTCAATCTGCTTGTCCTTCTCGTTGATGGCAAGCAGGAAGACGAAGCCGACCGGCAGCATCTCGTCGGGATCCTCCATGTTGGCGAAGGTCACTGGTTGCTTCAATGTGCCCATCGCGATGCCAGGCTTCAGCACATGCTCCGGATCGGTGTGCGGCACCGCGACATTATCGGAGCGTTCCAGCGGCAGTCCGGTCGGGATGGTCAATTCGCGGCGCACGACCGCGTCGGCATAGCTGCTTTTGACATAGCCAAGTCTCTCCAGCCGGCCCGCCAGGATGCGGATGATCTCCTCATTGGTCGAGGCATCGGATCCGAGCACGATCGCGTCAGGGTCCAGAAGCTGCATGAGTCCGTCGGACATTCTTTGCTCCGTCTATGAAATCGTGCGCCCCGGGAAGGGCGCACGATCGGTTTAAAGGGGACGCTATCAGGTTCAGGCCGTCTCTTCGGCCGGCTCGTCCTCGGCGCCCGCGGCCCGCTCCCAGCCGAGCGGATTGCGGCGGTAGAGGACAAACAATGCCGCGATAACCACCGCGATCACGATGATGCCGACAAGCCCCATCCCCTGGATAGCCTCGATGACCACGTAAGGCACCCACAGGAAGCCGTCGACCACCGAGGTGATCTGCAGTGCGTCCGCCGGCAGCTTGAAGCCCGACGAGACTGCTGCGCTGGTGAACAGCGGCGCCAGCGCGTTGGCGACGTAGAAGCCGATGGCCAGCGTCACCGTGCCGATCACCACCATGCGGAACACGTTGCCTTTGACCAGCGGCGCGGTCATGGCGACGATGAAGGGGATGACCGCAAGATCGGCGAACAGGATCACGCGGTTGCCCGGCAGGATCACCGACAGGATGATCGCGATCGGCACCAGGATCAGCGACGACGAGATCGCGGCCGGATGGCCGATCAGGATCGCCGAATCGAGACCAACGAGAAGCTCTCGGTCACCGGTGCGTTTGCGCACGAACGCCTGTGCGGCATCGGAGACGGGGATCAGCCCCTCCATCAGAATCTTGACCATGCGCGGCAGCAGCAGCATCACCGCGGCCAGCGTCATGCCGGTGCCCAGGACCTTGGCCAGCACCACACTGAGATCACCCGCATTGTAGAACGCGATCGCACCAAGCACGAGGCCGATGATGAGGCCCATCACGACAGGTTCGCCGAATACGCCGAACCTGCGCTCGATGGTGTCCGTGTTGATGTTGATGCGGTTGATCCCGGGAATGCGGTCCATGATCCAGTTGAGCACAATGGCGATCGGCAGGATCTGTGCCGAGGCGAGATGCGGCACGGAAATGCCGGGCACGCCGTAGAACTGCTGTACCGCGCGCGCCGACCAGTCGGCGAACAGCAGCGAGAGTGCTGCGACAAGTGCTGCGACCGCGATGCCATAGGCCAGATTGTCGGTTGCGGCGACCACCAGCGAGCCGACAAAGGCGAAGTGCCAGAAATTCCAGACATCGACATTGAGCGTGCGCGTCATGCGTGTCAGCAACAGCACGATGTTGACGAGGATGCCGACCGGAATGACCCAAAGGCCGACCGACGAGCCGAAGGCGATCGCGGCCGCGGAGGGCCAGCCGACATCGATGATGTCGCGATGAATGCCGGTGTTGGTGACGATGGCCTTGGCAACGTCGCCAATCGACGTGAACATGAGGCCAAGCACCAGATTGATGCCGATGAAGGCGACGCCGATGGTGACGGCGGCGCGAAAAGCCTTGCTGACCTTGGCGCCCAGAACCACGGCGATGATGAAAATGACAATTGGCAGCAGGATCGTCGGGCCAAGCGTATCGATGGCCCCTTTTAGGGCCGCGAGAACAGTATCCATTTTTCCTCCCCTGGAGCCGCGAGCCTTCGCTCGACGCCTCGCAATGATGCTCCATCCAGCCTTTGACGCCCCGGCGCAAAGACACTCCCCAATTTGCCCCAGAGGCGAATGCTTTCCGACTGTCGCGTCGGTGAACATTTGCCTTTGTTGACAAACGAATGTTTTATTGGGGTTGTCCGCTGCATTGTCAATTGGTTGCGCTTCGGCCAATCGAGCCTCGGCGGACGTCCCTTCCGAGACGATTTCGCGGGAAATTGCCGGTCGCGACCGGGTTTCGTTGGCAAATAGAACCCGTTCCCTGCTATCCGGTCCCAAATCACGAAGCTGTGGACATTCCTGCATGACCAACGTCGCCCTGACCGGCCTTGCCCGCGATCTCGCCAGGCGTGCCGCCGAGGGCCGCCCGGTGCGCATTGGCGTCATCGGCTCGGGCGAAATGGGCACCGATCTGGTCACCCAAGGCATGCTGATGCCAGGCATTTCGATCTGCGCCGTCTCGACGCGCCGCCCGCACACCGCGCGCGATGCCATCCGTATCGCCTATGGCGACGAAGCCATGGCCGTCGAAGCCGACACCGCGTCGAAAGTCACCGGCGCTATCGAGAGCGGCAAGATCGCCGTCACTTCGAACGAGATGCTGGTCACCAATCCGCTGATCGACGTCGTCATCGACGCCACCGGCAAGCCGGGCGTCGCCGCCGATTTCGACCTCATGGCGATGGAGCACGGCAAGCATCTGGTGATGATGAACGTCGAGGCCGACGTCACCATCGGCTGCTATCTCAAGCAGCAGGCCGACCGGCTTGGCGTCGTCTATTCGGTTGGCGCCGGCGATGAGCCGTCGAGCTGCATGGAACTGATCGAATTCGCGTCGGCGCTTGGGCTGACCATCGTCTCGGCCGGCAAGGGCAAGAACAATCCGCTCAACCACGACGCCGTGCCGGACGACTATCGCGCCGAAGCGATCCGCCGCAACATGAACCCACGCATGCTGGTCGAGTTCGTCGACGGCTCCAAGACCATGGTCGAGATGTGCGCCATCGCCAACGCCACCTGGCTGGTGCCCGATGTGCCCGGCATGCACGGCCCCAAGGCCGACCGCGATGACCTCGCCAAGGTGCTGATCCCGCGCGAGGATGGCGGTCTGTTGCTCAGGAAAGGCGTCGTCGACTACACGGTCGGCAAGGGCGTCGCGCCTGGCGTGTTCGTCATCGTCGAGGCGACGCATCCGCGCATCATCGAGCGCATGGACGATCTGCATATCGGCCACGGCCCTTACTACAGCCTGTTTAGGCCCTATCATCTGACCTCACTGGAGGTGCCGCTGACCGCCGCCCGCATCATGCTTTTCGGCAAACCCGACATGGTGCCGCTGCCGCGGCCCGTTGCCGAAGTCTGCGCCGTCGCCAAGCGCGACCTTGCCGCCGGCGAGACCTTCGATGCGATCGGCGAGACCTGCTACCGCTCCTGGACGATGACCGTCGGCGAAGCCCGCGCCCAGCGCGCCGTGCCGGTCGGCCTGCTCGAGGGCGGCAAGGTGCTGAAACCGGTCAGGAAGGGTGAGTTGCTGACGGCGGATAATGCGTCGCCCGACCAGACGACGAGGCTGTTCGCCTTGCGCCGGCTGCAGGACGAGATGCTGTACGGGGCCTGAAAGGACCACGCTGGCGCTGCTACGACAAATGATAGATTGTGGGGCAAATGTCGCCAAGGTCGGTCACATGAACCTTCGAATCAGGAATCCGCTTGCCCGCGAACTGGCTCGCCAGCTTGCCGCCAAGCGCAAGGTTTCCATGACCAGAGCGGTTATCGAAGCGCTTGAAAGTGAACTGAAGCGGGAAAACGCCCGTATGCCTCTGGCGGAACGGCTGGCTGCAATCGCCGATGATTTGAGGTCCAAAGCGGGCAAGGCTGGCCGGGTCGTGAGCAAGAATGAGATCGATGCCATGTGGGGTGGCGGCCAGAATGACGCCTGACAGGTGCACAGGGGTTGTCACGTTGGAAGGCCTGCTGGCAGCTCGGATTTCGTCGTTCGTTTCGATGGATCATCGTAGACATTCGGGATTGACCGGAGCCTTCCCAACTTCGTCATCCACGGGCGGAGCAGGAGCGAAGCGACGTCGCGGAGACCCGAGGATCCATGCCGTGATCTTGGTCGAGGAATGCAGCGGAGCAGAATTCTGCACCGCAGCAGCGCTTTGAAGTCGCGGCATGGATCCTGGGGTCTGCGCCGCGTCGCTGCGCTCCTTGCTTCGCCCCAGGATGACGAAGCGATGTGCATTTCCGCCAAGCCATCAACGCAAGCACGTCCGACCCATCAAAACTTCGGCAGGGGAGGAGCTGGCTGCTTACTTCCCCAGTTCGACCGACCGCAGCCGCGCAGCCTCCACCGCCTCTGTGAGAAGGCGCGTCAGCCGGTGCTCGCCCATCAGCACGGCCAGCGCCGCGGCCGTCGTGCCGTTGGGGCTGGTGACCTGCTGGCGCAGCACGCCCGGTTCCTCGCCGCTTTCGGCGGCGAGCGAGGCGGCGCCATAGACGGTCTGCATGGCGAGCAGCTTGGCGGTCGCCGTCGGCAGCCCGGCCTTCTCGGCGGCCACCGTTAGCGCCTCGATGAAATGGAAGATATAGGCCGGTCCCGATCCGGACACGGCGGTCACCGCGTCCATCAGGCCCTCATCGTCGATCGTGGTCACTTCGCCGCTCGCCGACAAAAGATCGGCGACGAAACGCTTGGTGTCATCCGACACGAGCTTGTTGGAGAACACCACCATCATGCCCTTGCCGATTGCCGCGGGTGTGTTGGGCATGCAGCGCACGATCGGCGCGCGGTTGCCGAGGATTTCCTCGAAGGTGGCGGCAGGTGTGCCGGCGGCGATGCTGACGAAGGTGGTGCGGCCATCGCCGAAACGCTTGTAGGCGGCGGTGACGTCGCGGATCACCTGCGGCTTCACCGCGATGACGACGAGATCGGGCACGGCATTGGCCGGAATGGCACCGGCATCGGCTGATGTCGCGCAGCCCAGCGCTGCCGCGCGATTGCGCAGATCGGCATTGGGCTCGACCACGAAAACCGCTGATGGCGCAAGCTTGCCGGATTTCAGCCAGCCTGAGAGCATGGCGTAACCCATATTGCCGCAGCCGGCGAGAACAAGCCTGATCGTCATCAAAAGCCCTCCGAAGGAAGGCTTTCACATAGACGCTGGCGCTTCCCTGGGGAAGCCCTGTCAGGATCGCGAGCCGCGATCGGGATCGCGCACTGCCATCGGCCGCAGCGAGACTTGCCTGAGGCCAAATACGCCGAGCACGAAGAACAGCCAGACCGGGTCGCCGCGATGGAAGAAGAAGCTTTCGAGAAAAGCGTTCAGCGCCGTGAACAGCACCACCATCATGAAGAAGTCGCCGAGAAAAATGTTTTCCCTGCGCAACGGAATGCGCATGTAGTCGCGCAGCGGCGCGATGAGGAAGGTGTAGACCGCCACACACAGTGCCGGGATGCCCATCAGCACGGCGATGTCGAGGTAGCCGTCATGGCCGTGCACGATGGTCCGGATGTCCCACGGCCGGTCGAAGGGCTGGTCCTGGTTGAGCAGCAAGGGCGTGCCCCAGAAGCTCTCATAGCCGTAACCGGTCCATGGCTTCTTCGCGAGCATGCTGCCGGCGAACTCCCACAGCGTCGCGCGGCCCGTATAGGTCATGTCCGGGAAATAGATCGCCGCGAGATGTTTTATCGGCGGCAGGAATACGATGCCCAGCGTGCCGACCGCTGTCGCGACGATCGCCAGCGCAAACAGGATCGGCGTGCCGAGCCGCATGCCGATCAGGCTCGGGAACATCACGATCAGGATCGAGAACGGCACCAGGCCGGCTGTCGTCTTGGAGCCGGTGTGCAGCATGAAGATCATCGCAGCGAAGAAGATCCCGGCACCCCAGTAGCGCTGTCCGCGCCGGTAGAGATAGAGGCCCGCGAAGCTGAGGCAGGCCATGATCGGCCCGGCGATGTTCTTGTGGGTGAACACGCCGCGCCACAGGCCGGCATGCTCGGGCTCCTGCGAGTCGGCGGTGTGCATCGCCTCGTGCGGAAAGACGATGAGGCCGAGATAGGAAAGGCCCATGACCACGACGGCGGTGAAGATGATCACCTTCGAGAAGGCTTCGGCGTCGCGCGGCAGCACCAGGATCGTCGCCATTGTCAGGATGCCGATCAGCGTGAAGGAGGCGGCGCGCATCGCCGAAGGCGGATCGGTCGACAGGATCACCGAGAGGAAAAAGAAACCCAGCATCAGCATCCAGGACGGGCTGAGCAGCGAGCGCACCACACGCGGATCGGCAAAGGCCATCAGCGAGAAGATCGACATGGCGCCGAGCGAACCGAAGCCAAGCTGGTTGACGATGTCGCCGCCTTGACCGGTGAGTTCTGCGCCGCCCGGCTGGAACGGCCGGAAGGACACCATGATGACGGTGAACAGCAGCGCGGCAATGGCGGTGGCCACGCCTTCGCGCGTGAACGCGGCGCTGAGCGGCGCGCGCTCAGTTTTTCTCAGGCTGGCGGTATTGCTCATTGGCATATCCGAATTCGGCCAGCACGCGGCCCAGCGCCACATGGACAGGGTAGATGGCGATATCAGGCGATCCGGTCCGCGCCAGCCGGATCAGGCCGCGAAACGGCGAGGCGGCAAGCAGCGCCAGGCTCTTCAGCAACACCTTGGCGCCGGCCAGCGGTGTGCCGGCGCGCTTCTTCTTTTCGACCAGTGTCGAGATGACACCGTTGCGCAGGCTGCGAGCCCGGATCCAGTCGGCTTCGATACGCCGGGCCGGGACGGTTTCATGCACCTTGGCCTCGGCGCACCAGCCCAGCACAAAGCCCTTTTGCGCCGACCGGCTGAGAAAGTCGGAATCGCCGCCGCCCATGAAGTTGAATCTGAGATCGAGAAAGGGTGGACCCATGGCGATCAGCACGTTGCGCCCGACCAGAAGATTGCCGGACGAATAGAGCGCCGGCACCCGCTTGGTCTCCCGGTAGGGCGGCGCGAACACCGGATGCTCGGCCCATCGCGCATGGGCGGGGTCGGCAAACACCGGCACCTGCGGGCCGCCGACAATATCGGCACTGAGCGTTTCGGCAGCCCGGCACATCCGTTCCAGCCACTGCGGATCGGCGATCTCGTCATCGTCGATGACCAGCAGATGCCTGAAGTTCGGGAATTGCAGGATGGCCGTCTGCCAGCCGGCATTGTAGGCGCTGCAATTGCCGCGCTCATGCGCGATGATGACCAGGCCCGACATTTCGCCCCGCTCGAACAACGGCAGCGCTGCCTTGGCGCCGGCCCGCGCCTCGGCTTCGTTCTCCATGACGATCACGGCAAAGCGCCTGCCGGTTTGCTGCGCGCGCAGCGACGCCAGCGTTTCCAGCACCTGCTCGGGACGCTTGAAGGTCGGCAAGGTGACGACGGCTTCGACGGCCTCGACGTCAAGCCGCGGCGTGCGTCCCGCGACCGATACCGAACCGTCCGATGGCAAAGGGATCATCCGTGTCCAGCCACATGGTGAGTTGGGCTCTGGTAGCACCACGGTTGATAAGGTTTCGTTAATCACCTTGCACGGAGAACGCCTGCAAGCAGAGGCTTTCGGCCGTCGAATGTGCTCGCTTAATCAAGGGTTCACCGCGCTTTGCTACCGGCTACACCAGTGGATAGGTGAGATGCATCTACTGTTCGCCACATCGATCGTGCCCGACGGTGCTCTCGCCTCGGGCTACGAGATCGCAAACGCTGCGATCATCGCCGCCCTGCGGCGCGCTGGCGTGCGCGTAACCGTCATTGGTTTCACCTGGCCGGGGAAACCCGCGGCCGACCCCGAAAACACCGTGGTGCTGGGTGCCATCGACGTGCGCACGGACAATGCCTCCGCGCGGCAGAAGCTGGCCTGGGTCGGCAAGGCGCTGCTTTCGGGCCTCACCTTCGCCTCGGTCAAGCTGCGCGCCGTGTCCGACAGCGATGTTCTCGCTGCCATCGAGCAAGCTGGACCGGTTGACGGCTACGTGCTGAATTCCGTGCAGTTCGCCGGCGCCTTCGAAAAGCTGTTCACCGAGCGGCCTTCGATCTTCGTTGCCCACAATGTCGAGTATCTTTCGGCGCGGGAGAACGCCGCTGCCGCCGGCAGCCTCTTCCAGCGCCTGCTGTTTCGCCGCGAGGCAAGGCTGCTCAAGGCCGTCGAAGAGCGTCTCTGCCGCCGGGCGCGCTTCGTCTTCACCCTGGCCGAGGAAGACCGCGCCGCACTAGGTGTCGCCTCCGACAACCGCTCGGCGGTGCTGCCGCTGGTGACCGGTGCCCAGGCGCCAACCCTGAAAGGCCCTCGCCGCATCGACTGCGACGCCGCCCTGATCGGCACCTGGACCTGGCAGCCGAACCGCATCGGCCTCGACTGGTTCCTGAGCAACGTCGTGCCGCATCTGCGGCCCGATTTCCGCATCCGCATCGCAGGCCACATGCCTTCGGGCGTCGCCTCGAAGCATCCGGGTGTCGAACTTGTCGGCCGCGTGCCCGACGCGCAGGCTTTCGTGCGCGGTGCTGCCGTCATTCCGCTGATCAGCACCGCGGGCAGCGGCGTCCAGTTGAAGACCATCGAAACGTTCGAACTCGGCCTGCCTTCGGTCGCCACCAGCCGTTCGCTACGCGGCATCGACCACCGTCCGGCCAACTGCGTCGTCACCGACGATCCCGTCGCCTTCGCCAAGGCTCTCGAGGCTGCGGCGGCCGACATCCGCGACGTCGACGGCAGCGCGTTCCGGGGCTCGCAGGTCAAGGCGCTCGACGCTGCCATCCGGCTCGGCCTCGAAAAGCTTGAGCCTGTCAGGCAGGAGGCGTTTGCATGAACATGCATTCCGCCCGCGCCGCGTTCGGGCTCGACAAGCTGAAGACGATCCTTGGCATCCCGGTGGTTGCGGTCCGCTGGAACGATGCCATCGCCCTGCTGAACCGGTTGATTGCCGAGCGGCGCTTCACCAAGGTCAGTTTCCTCAACGCCCACAACGCCAACATCGCCTATACCGACCCGGTGTTCGCCGGGGCACTCGATGATTTCCTCATCCTGCCCGACGGCATCGGTATCGATCTGGCGGCGAGGCTCCTCTACGGGGCGCCGTTTCCCGACAATCTCAACGGCACCGATTTCGTCCCGGCCTTCCTGCAGGCCTCGACGACGCCGCTGACCGTTGGGCTGCTCGGCGCGACGCGTGTCAATGCCGAAGCGGCTTCGGTCAAGCTGGCCGCCTTGGCGGTGCAGCACAAATTCGTGGTGATCCATGACGGCTATTTCCCTGCTTCGCAGGAGCAGGAAATCGTCGACCGGATCGCCGCGCTTCGGCCCGACGTGCTGCTCGTCGCCATGGGCGTGCCGCGCCAGGAATTGTGGATCGAACGCCACATCGACGCGCGCCACTGCACGCTGCCGATCGCCGTCGGCGCGTTGCTTGATTTCCTGAGCGGCGCGGTGCCCCGCGCGCCCTTGTGGATGCGCCGGCTGCGGCTCGAATGGCTGTTCCGGTTGGCTGTCGAACCGAGCCGCCTGTGGCGCCGTTATGTGGTCGGCAACCCACTGTTCCTGCTGCGCGTCGTCAGGCAGAAATTCTCGCTTGCGCCCGAAGCCGCGGAGGATGTCAAGTGAACAGCAGGTTCGTGCCAGGCACCGCTGTCGAGCCAGGCCCGCTGCGGCAGACACCGACGGCGGCCATCGTGACGGCAAGCTACGCGCCCGACTTCGAGCGCTGCCGCCTGTTGTGCGAGACACTTGATCGCCACGTTTCGGGCGCGGCGCACCATTACATCCTGGTCGAACATCGCGACGTCAGGCTGTTTCGCCAATTGGAAACCGGCCGCCGCACGGTCGTCGACGAGCGTGAATTGCTGCCGCGCTGGCTGCACGCATTTGACGATCCGCTCAGCCTGTTTCGCCGGCGCGTCTGGCTCAGCCTGAAGACCCAGCCGCTGCGTGGCTGGCACGTGCAGCAATTGCGCCGCATCGCCATCTCGGCGCATGCATCTCAAGATTTGCTCATCTTCTGCGATTCGGACGTCGCTTTCTTGAAACCTTTCGACTGCGCCGCCTTCTGGCGCGACGGCAAGGCGCGGCTGTTCCGCCGCGACGGCGTGCTGGCGGACGAAGGCCATGAGGAGCATCGCATCTGGTCGCGCAACGCGGGGTCGGCACTCGGCATCGAGCCGTCCCGGACATCGGTCCACGACTACATCTCGACGCTGATCGCCTGGCGGCGCGACACCGTGCTGGCCATGTGCGGCGAGATCGAGAAGGTCCATGGTCGCAACTGGGTCGAGGTCGTCGGCTCGGCGCGCAAATTCTCCGAATGCATGATCTACGGCCGCTATGTCGACGATTTGCTACAGGGTGCCGGCCACTTCCACGGTTCGGAGGAGTTCTGCCGGGTGCACTGGACCGGCGAGGCGCTGTCGGACGACGAGTTCCGCCGCTTCGTTGCCGCCATGGCGCCGGAGCAGGTGGCGATCGGCATGCAATCCTTCATCGGCACCGATATCGGCCGCATCCGCCGTTTGATCGGGCTGGATTAGATGGGCTTTGCCGGTTTACGCATCGCCGAATAGGTGAGCAGCGTCGAGGCGAGATACAAAAGCAGGAAGACGACATTGAGCGACAGCACCAGGTTCGGCGTGTCGAGGATGGTCGTCAGCACATAGGTCAAAAGCAGCGCCTTCAGTGCGGCGAGCAGACCGAGATTGAGCGCCCGCACCAGCGTCTGGCCGCGCGCGAACAAAAGCTCGGCCTGATATTCGACCAGATTGCGCAAGCCAGGCACGCAGATCGCCAGCACGACCAGCGGCGCGGCCTCGGCGACATTCTTGCCGAGCGCATTGGGGAAGAAATGCAGCACGATGCCAAGCGTCAGCAGCGCTGCCGTGGAGACCGCGAACACACCGCCTTCGATGCCGCTCTTGACCGCCAGCCGTGACAACAGTTCCGGTGCGCGCATCATGCGCTGCACCAGCATCATCGAGAAGGTGCGGATCGGAATGGCGGTCAGGTCTACCAGCCGCATAATGATGGCGTAGATGCCAGCCAGATGCGGGCCGCCGATCGCCAGCACCAGCAGCTTGTCGAACTCCATCTGCAGGTAGAACAGCACTTCGGCGCCGGCCACGTAGACAGAATCGGCCAATCGCCTGAGATAGAGCTCGATGCGCAGCCGCAACCGCTGGCGGGGGTAGAAGAAGCCGAAGGCAATCAGCAGCGAGGCGGCATTGGCGCCGATATAGAACCACGACCATATCCAGACGCTGTGATGCGCAGAGAACATGAACAGCACCGCGCCAAGCGCCCGCAACGCGGTCGCCAGGATAGCCAGCAGCGCGGCGCGGCCGAATTTGCCCAGGCCATTGTTGACGATCAGCGCCACCTCGACCGGCCGCCACAGCAGCGCTTCGGCAAAGACGATTGCCGCAAACACCGACAGCGGCACGGTGTCGGCGAAGAAAAGCAGGTAGACGCCGAACGAGGCCGCGGCCAGCAGCGGCAGCGACAGCACGCCGAGCAGCAGGAAGCCGGCGGAAAAGGTGCCGATCAGATTGGGGCGGATGGTGGCGGTGCGGTAGAGCGCCGAGATGAACCCGAAGGCGAGGATGCGCGACAGCATGACACCGGCCGCCGAAGCGGTGGCGAACATGCCGAATTCGGAAATGGACAGCGTGTTGGCCAGCGCGATGAAATAGGCCAGCGAAAACACCAGTCGCCCGCCGGCGCCGCTGATCGCCGAGAAATAGTCGCGAAGCAGCCCCCGTCGTTCGGCCAAAAAGCTGCCGATCCGGGCGAGGGGCCGCCTTTGCGGTATGTCACTGGCCTGCGTCATTTCTTAAGGAGAGCCTAGGCGGGAAAACTTAACGTGCCGTTCTGGAGGCTGAGCCTGTGTCGAAAATAGATGCAACCGAAGCGAGAAACCGACGCTTCGGTGCGGGAAAATTAACCTTTTGTTTTCCATGCCTGTTTAGCGTGGCTTAACGAATGGCCAAGCGCCGTTTGCAGGTCGCCAAAGGTAAAGTTCCAGACGATGGTCGACAGGGAAAACCGCGAGGACTGGAAGCGCGAGCGCTCATTGCTGGCGCTTGGCCAGGCTGTGCGCGGCGACGAACCCGACGCGTCCCTGGTCTCGATCGGCGACCGCGCAGACCCGTCATGGCGCGAGGATGCCGCCACCCGTCATCGCCTCGCCCGTTCGCAGCGCGAGGCGCGCAACCCGAAACTGTCGGATCCGGTCGCGACCGACGGGGATCGTGAGCAAGCTTACCGCGCGCAAACCACGCCACGGACACAGCCTGGTGCCGCCGAAACCGCCGGTGCCCGTCGCGCCGATCGTGCGTCGGAACCTTACGCTGCAGGCGACGCGTCGGTATCCCGAAACGACGGCACGGACAGTCAGCAGTGGAAGCCGCTGATCGATCCGATGCAGGTCGTGCGCGGTGTCGGCAAGTCGAAGCTGCTGATCGTGACGACGACACTACTGGGCGCTGCGCTCGGCGTCACCATAGCGCTGTCGACGCCGAAGAAATATGAGGC
This sequence comes from Mesorhizobium sp. M0088, assembly GCF_040322895.1. Lineage (NCBI taxonomy): Bacteria > Pseudomonadati > Pseudomonadota > Alphaproteobacteria > Hyphomicrobiales > Phyllobacteriaceae > Mesorhizobium > Mesorhizobium sp. M0088. Next base: position 13,906 of record NZ_JAMYUI010000015.1, on the reverse strand, counting down.
CACCACCGAACTGATCGTCGACCCGCGCGACCTGAAGCTAACCGATCGCGACCTCACCCAGTCGGTCGTCGCTTCCGATGCCACGCTGGCCATCGTCGAGAACCAGGTTCGGGTGCTGACCTCAGGCACCGTTCTCAACAAGGTCGTCGACAAGCTCAATCTGGTCAACGATCCGGAATTCAATGGGCAAGGCAGCGGCGGCCTCAGCGTCATGTCGCTCATCCGCTCCGTCCTGTCCCGCAATGATGGGCCGGGCGGTGTCGACGACGGCCGCCGCCGCGCGCTTGCTGTCGGCAATCTGGCTGAGAGCCTTTCGGTCGAGCGCGGCGGCAAGACCTTCGTCATCACCGTCAGCGCCACCACACAGAATGGCGAGAAATCGGCCCTCATCGCCAACACGATGACGGATGTCTTCCTGCAGACCTTCGGCCAGATACAGTCGGACACGGCAGGCCGCGCCACCGACGAACTGACGGCCAGGCTTGACGAGTTGCGCAAAGGGGTCGAGGCGGCCGAGCGCAAGGTCGAGGATTTCAGGGCTACCCATGATCTCGTCGATGCGCAGGGCCACCTCATCAGCGACGACGAAATGCTGAAACTCAACGAGCAGCTGTCGGTTGCCCGCGCCCGCACGCTGGAGCTGAATGCCCGGGCCGCTTCGGCGCGTTCGGTCGACGTCAATTCGGTTCTCACCGGTACCTTGCCGGAGGAGATCAACTCCAACTCGATGAGCGATCTGCGTTCGCAATATGCATCGCTCAAGCAGGAGGCTGACCGCGCCGCCATTCGGTTCGGCCCGCGTCATCCCGAACTCCAGGCGCTCAATGCCCAGATTGCCGGCGCACGCGACCGCATCGCCTCGGAGCTGCGCCGCATCGGCTCGTCGCTGCAGGTCGACCTCAAGCGCGCGGTCCAGCTCGAACAGGATCTTGCCTCTCGCCTGGCGCAGCTGAAGGTCCGCAGCGGCGACGTCAACAGCGACCTGGTGTCGATGCGCGAACTGGAGCGCGAGGCGACCGCCAAGCGTTCCGTCTACGAACAGTATCTGCTGCGCGCCAAGGAGACCGGCGAGCAGAAGGACATCAACACAGCCAACATCAATGTGATCTCGAAGGCCTTCGCGCCGCTCGAGCCGAACGGGCCGTCGCGGGTCGTGGTCGCGCTCGCCGGCCTGTTGCTGGGTTTCGCCTCCGGCATTGGCCTCGGAGCCATGCGTGGCGCCTATGAGAGCCTGCGTGACACTGCCAATTCGCGCTCGCGTCGCGACCATGGCACGGACGAACACCGGACGCCTTACGAAGACAAGGCATATCGGTCAGCGCCGCCGCCGGCGCCGCCACAGCCACCAGCGCCGCAGCCATCGACACCCCCGCCTGCATCACCACCGCCGGCCCCGCCACCGCCTGTCCAGCAAGCCGAGGTCGCGCCGGCCGAAGGTCCCGGCCGGATCGGTGCCTTGCTGTCGAGGCTGCACAAGTCCGTCTCACGCAGGCCGTCCCGGGAGGAGCCGTTCGATACCGTTGAATGGGCCTCTGCCGAAAACGCGAAGCCGATGCAGGATCCGCAATACTCCGCTTACCCCCAGTCGGCGCCGGCCTTCGAGCCTCGGCAGGCGGCCGCGGCAGCATACCCGTCGCGGCCTTTCCAGCCCGGCGGCCATCCGCAGCAGACGGCGCAGCCGCCACTGCCGCCTCCCATGGTGCAGCAGCGGCCATATTCCGGGCCGCAGCTCTATCCCTACGCGCAGCCATTGGGCTACGCACAGCCGCCGGCCTATCCCTATCCGCAATCGATGCCGGCCGCCAATGCCGGGCTGCAGCCCGATCCGGCTCAGCCTGCTTCCGAGTCCTATCCACAGCCGTCCCTCCCGCAGCAGCAGGCGCCTCAGCCTCATCAGCGATCAGCGGAGCCGTCGCGGGCCGCGGAGGATGCCGAGCAGCAAGCGCCAATCGAGGAAATCCGCGCCAGCCTGCGCGAATTCCGCGAAGCGGTTCGCGAACTGACCGAGAGCCGCGTGCGGCGTCGCTACTTCTGAGCCACAAAAATCTGCGCTGTGCCGTACAAAAACATGCCGGTTTCGCGTAAACGGCATGGGACGGCGCTTTGGCGGGATTGCATGTTGGAATTTTCGTGAAAATGCCACGCTGTGAAAGATCGAAAAGCGCGTCGCTTCCGCAAGCGACGCGCTTGGGCATTCTGGTGTTGAGGGTAGTCCATGGCCGAAGTGATTGATGGCAAGAGCGTTGCCGGCGACGTTGTGGGGTCGGTCAAGACCCTGACGGCTGAGCTTGTCGCCAAGGGCCAGGCCAAGCCCGGTCTTGCCGTGGTCATCGTCGGCGAGGATCCGGCCAGCCAGGTCTATGTCGCGTCCAAGTCGCGCACCGCCAAGGAATGCGGCTTTCATTCCGTCCAGCACACGCTGCCGGCCGAAACCTCGGAACCGGCGTTGCTGAAGATCATCGGCGATCTCAACGCCGATCCGGCCATCAACGGCATCCTCGTGCAGCTTCCGCTGCCGGCCCATATCGACGCCGGCAAGATCATCCAGACCATCGCGCCGGAAAAGGATGTCGACGGCTTCCATTTCATCAATGTCGGCAAGCTCGGCACCGGTGAACTCGAGACAGCCTTCGTGCCTTGCACGCCGGCCGGCTCTATGCTTCTGATCGAGCGGGTGCGCGGCAAGGATCTGTCCGGCCTCAACGCCGTCGTCGTCGGCCGCTCCAACATCGTCGGCAAGCCGATGGCCAACCTGCTGCTTGCCGCCAACTGCACCGTCACCATCGCCCACAGCCGCACCAGGGATCTGCCCGCCTTGGCCCGCACCGCCGATATCCTTGTCGCGGCCGTCGGCCGGCCGGAGATGATCAGGGGTGATTGGGTGAAGCCCGGCGCGACCGTCATCGATGTCGGCATCAACCGCATTCCGGCGCCGGAAAAGGGCGAGGGCAAGTCGCGCCTCGTCGGCGATGTCGCCTATGCCGAAGCGGCCGAGGCCGCCGGCGCCATCACGCCGGTGCCCGGTGGTGTCGGCCCGATGACCATTGCCATGCTGATGGCCAATACGTTAGCCTCTGCCTACCTTGCGGCCGGATTGAAACGGCCGTCCTTCTGACCCGCCAGAAAGCCGCAGCTTTGCCGAACCCAACTATTCCCTTGGAACGGCCGGTCATGACTGACCCCGTTCAAGGCGGCCGGCAGTTCGCTTTCCTGCTGGTCGACAAGTTCTCCATGTTCTCGCTGGCTGCCGCGATCGATACGTTCCGGTCGGCGAACCGGTTGCTTGGCCGCGACTTCTACGGCTGGACCACAGTGTCGGCCGATGGCGATCCGGTGATGGCCTCCAATGGCCTGCCGCTCAAGATCGACTACGCCGTTGCCGACCTGCCGCCGGTCGATATCCTTTTCGTCTCGGTCGGGCTGACGACGGAATTTCCCGGCAAGAGCAAGGTGCTGGCGGCTTTGCGCAGCTGGGGCCGGCGCGGCAATGCACTCGGAGCCCTGTCGGTCGGCTCTTACCTGCTAGCCGAGGCCGGCCAGCTCGAAGGCTATCGCTGCACCATCCATTGGGAAAACCGTGCCGGCTTCGTCGAGCGCTTCCCCGATATCAACTGCACCGGCAACGTCTTCGAGATCGATCGCAAGCGCTACACCTGTGCCGGCGGCACCACTTCGATCGACCTGATGCTGGAGATCGTGCGCGGCGATTTCGGCTCGAACCTCGCCAATGGCGTCGCCAACCAGTTCCAGCACGAACGCATCCGCTCGGCCGGCGACCGCCAGCGCGTCGGGCCGGAACGCGACCTGACCGGCAAGTCGGAGAAGCTCAGGCGTATCGTCGAACTGATGGCCGACCACCTCGACGAGCCGCTGTCGGCGGTACAGCTGGCCAAATCCGCCGGCCTTTCGGTGCGCCAGGTCGAGCGCCTGTTCCTGCGCCATCTCAGCGTCACGCCCGGCCGTTACTATATGCGGCTGCGGCTGGAGCGGGCGCGCGAACTGCTGCGCCAGACCAACATGCCGATCCTCGACGTGGCGATCGCGACAGGCTTCACCTCGCATTCCTACTTCGCCCAGAGCTATCGGCTGCAATTCGGCAGGCCGCCCTCGGAAGAGCGCCGCACGACTTACTGAATTCCGCTTCCGCTGAAAAGTTCGGCATTCGGCCCGGCGCATCGGGCCAGGGTAGCGAATTCGGGTAACGGGTTCTTTCGGAGCCTTGGCCGCGCGTAGGCTGACGGGTGCATCAAACGAAAAACCCGCCTGAGCGGCGGGTCACCGGCGCAAATCAGTACCATGGGCAAAAATGTACCATAGCTGAGTGCATCCAGTCAAGAAAAAATTCCTATCATGGAAAGCCTTCGGCACTGCCGACACCCCGAACTGGCTGTCGTCACGACTTTTGTTAAGCTGGGTTCGGGCCCTACGCACCTGGCTGCCCGGACTTGTGTCCCGGCGCCGCGTCAAATAGCTTGCCGCCCGGATCAGGGGCGGATTTAGGAGATTTCGATGGCGGGACTTGCACGGGGCGTCGCTGCGGCGATCCTCCTTTTGTCGATGACGACGTTCGGCCTCGCCGCAAACAAGGTCATCATCATTCTCGATGCGTCCGGCTCGATGTGGGCGCAGATCGACGGCAAGCCCAAGCTCGAAATCGCCCGAGAGTCGCTTCGAACCGTGCTTCAATCGGTCCCCACCGACGACGACATCGGCTTTATGGCCTATGGCCACCGTGAAAAGGGCAGCTGCGACGACATCCAGCTGATCGTGCCGCCGCAGGCAGGTTCGGGCAGCGCCATTTCGGCCGCTGCCGACAGCCTGAAATTCCTCGGCAAGACGCCGCTGACCGCTGCCGTCAAGCAGGCGGCCGAGGCGTTGAAATACACCGAGGACAAGGCGACCGTCGTGCTCATCACCGACGGGCTCGAAACATGCGGGGGCGACCCTTGCGCGCTTGGCAAGGAGCTCGAGGCATCCGGCGTCGACTTCACCGCCGATGTCGTCGGTTTCGGCCTGACCGCCGATGAGGGCCGGCAGATCGCCTGCCTCGCCGACAACACCGGCGGCAAATACATCCAGGCCTCCGACGAGAAGGCGTTGCAGGAGGCGCTTGCCGAGACAGTGGCGGCGCCGGCGCCTGCTCCTGAACCGGCTCCGGCACCTGCGCCAGCGCCCGCGCCGGAGCCGGCCAAACCGGAATTCAATTTCCTGCCGATAGCGGTGCTTGCCGAGGGCGGCGATCCCGTCACTGACGGCAACGCCTGGGAAATCTACAAGGCCAAACCCGACGGTACGCGCGGCGACTACGTCAGCACCGAATACGGCGCCTACAAGGCCAATCTGGAACCGGGCGACTATATCGTCGTGGCCAGTGACGGCCAGGCCAAGACCGAGCAGAAGGTCAAGATCGAGGCCGGCCAGGTCTACAAGCCGCTTTTCAACTTGGATGCCGGCACGCTCATCATCCACCCGCGACCGAGCGCGGGGGCGGATGTCGTCGATGGCGCGGCTGTCGTCATCGACTATCCTGGTGCTGACATGCCCGCCACCTTCTATGGGACGACGAAAGCCGTGTTGCCGGCCGGCGACCAGAAAGTGACTGTCACGATCGGGCAGGGCGTGGCTACCGAGACGATTCCGCTGGCTGCCGGCAAGACCGTGGAAAAGGACATGGTTGCCGGTGTTGGCCATGTCGTTGCCAATGCTTACTATGCTGCGGGCGGCGACAAGGCGGACGGTTCAGGCATCGGCTTCAAGGTGCTCAAGGCAAAAAAGAAGATCGATGGAACCAGGGACGAGGTGACCTATGCCTACGGACCCGACAGCAAATTCGATCTGCCGCCCGATGACTATGTGTTGATTGCGACGGTTGATCTCGCCGTCGTCGAGCAGCCGTTCACCGTCAAGGTGGACGAATTTCAGGATCTGAAGGTCGCAATGAATGCCGGCGTGCTGGCGATCACCGCGCCCGGAGCCTCGAAGATCGAGATTTTCGAGGCCAAGAAGGACATCAACGGCAACCGCAAGTCGCTTGGCTATGCATTCGACCAGAAGTATCAGGCAGCGATCCCGGCGGGCGACTACGCCGTCGTTTCGGAGAAATCCGACAACAGTTCGAAAGAAGGCAACGTGACGGTCAAGGCCGGCGAGCGAGCCGAGCTAACCGTGCAATAGGATCGTATGCACAACCGCAAGAGGGCGGCCATGTGCCGCCCTTTTTCATGAACGACGCAGAACTGCCGTCAAGCGGTGCCGAAGGCGCTGGCGCCATGGTCGGCGCGGCCGACCAATTGCCGGAAGCCGGCAAACAGTTCGCGGCCGAAGCCGAACTCGTTGCCGATAAGATCGGCATCCGCCGTCCGGCGCAAGGCGAACTCCCCGGCCGGCACCAGGACTTCGAGTGTGCCGGCTTCGGCGTCGAGCCGGATGATGTCGCCTTCGTGGATCCTGGCGATAGGACCCTCCTCGACCGCTTCCGGCGTCACATGGATCGCCGCCGGCACCTTGCCGGAGGCGCCCGACATGCGCCCGTCGGTGACCAGCGCGACGCGCTGGCCGCGATCCTGCAGGATGCCGAGCACGGTGGTCAGCTTGTGCAGTTCCGGCATGCCATTGGCCTTCGGCCCCTGGAAGCGGATGACGGCGATGAAATCACCGGTCAGCGTGCCTGCCTTGAACGCATCGTTCAGCCCTTGCTGGCTGTCGAAGACCCTGGCCGGCGCCTCGATGATACGCCGCTCCGGCTTCACCGCGGAAGTCTTGATGACGGCGTGGCCGAGATTGCCTGACAGCACCTTCAGGCCGCCGGTCGCCTGGAATGCCTTGTTGAACGGCGCCAGCACTTTTTCGTCGCCGCTTGCCTTCGGCGAGGCTTCGCGCACCACGCTGCCATCGACGCCGAGCTTTGCCTCGACCGCATAGGGCCGCAGGCCTTCGCCCCACACCGTCTGCACATCCTCATGCAGGATGCCTTCGTCGAGCAGTTCGCGGATCAGGAAGCCGAGCCCGCCGGCGGCGTGGAAATGGTTCACGTCGGCGAGGCCGTTCGGATAGACCCGCGCCAGCAGCGGCACGGCTTCCGAAAGGTCGGAAATATCCTGCCAGGTGATGGCTATGCCGGCCGCCGCCGCCATGGCGATCAGGTGGATGGTGTGATTGGTCGAGCCGCCAGTGGCGTGCAGGCCGACGATGCCGTTGACGATCGAGCGCTCGTCGATCATCCGGCCGACAGGCGTATAGGCGTTGCCGAGCGCGGTGATCGCCAGCGCCCGCTTCGTCGCCTCGCGGGTCAGCGCCTCGCGCAGCGGGGTGCCGGGATTGACGAAGGAAGCGCCCGGCGTGTGCAGGCCCATGATCTCCATCAGCATCTGGTTGGAATTCGCCGTGCCGTAGAAGGTGCAGGTGCCCGGCCCATGATAGGATTTGGACTCGGCCTCCAGCAGTTCGGCACGTCCGGCCTTGCCCTCGGCATAGAGCTGGCGGACCTTGGCCTTTTCATCGTTGGGCAGCCCGGTCGTCATCGGTCCGGCCGGGATGAACACCGCCGGCAGATGGCCGAAGGTGAGGGCGGCTATCACCAGCCCCGGCACGATCTTGTCGCAGACGCCGAGATAGACGGCGGCGTCGAACATGTTGTGCGACAGGCCGATCGCGGCGGCCATGGCGATGACATCGCGCGAAAACAGCGACAGCTCCATGCCGGGCTGGCCCTGGGTGACGCCATCGCACATCGCCGGCACGCCGCCGGCCACCTGGGCAATGCCGCCGGCCTCGCGGGCCGCGTCCTTGATCAGCGCGGGGAAAGTCTCGAACGGCTGATGCGCCGACAGCATGTCGTTGTAGGAGGTGATGATGCCGAGGTTCGGCACCTTGTCGGCGCCAAGCGCGAGCTTTTCCGAGGGGCTGCACACCGCAAAGCCGTGGGCGAGATTGCCGCACGACAGCACAGCCCGGTTGGCGGTGCGGTTCGATGCCTCGGCGATGCGGCCGAGATAACGCTCGCGGCCTGGCTTTGAGCGCTGGCGGATGCGTTCGGTGATGGCTTCGATGTCGCGTCTGGCGGTCATGGCGGTCGGTCCTTTCAGGCGAGGTCCCGGAAACATCCTCCCGCCGTTTGCCGGGACCAGAGTAAATCGAGATTCAGGGGGCCCAGAAAACCTCTACGGGCTTATGCGCTGCGTCGAGCACGGCACGGATTGGCTTTCGCGGCCCGGGCGCCACCGCGCCGTCGAAGGCGATACGCTTGTCCTCACCCTCTATGTGCAGCGCGATGAAGCCGGCTTCGACGATGCGCGCCAGCGACAGGGTCAGCCGCGGCTCGCCCGCACTTGCCGCATGAACCGGCAGCACGATCCTGTCGGAAGACGGGTCGAGCAGCGTCGCCAGATCGTCGGCATCGGGAAAGAACGAGGCGGTGTGGCCGTCCGGCCCCATGCCGAGCACGACGACATCGAGCGGCCAGGGCAAGGAGCGGAGCGCTGCATCATCGGACGAGGCCGCATCCTCGATGCTGGTGGCTTCGTGATAGAGCGGCACGAAACGAGCCGCCTTGGCCGCGTTCTGCAACAGATTGGCGGTCACCAGTCCGGCATTGGAGCGTGGCGAGGAGGCCGGCACGAAACGCTCGTCGACCAGCGTCACGATCACCTTGTCCCAGGCGATGGGTATCGCTGAAAGGGCGGCGAAGAATTTTGCCGGCGTGGTGCCGCCGGAGACGGCGAGCAACCCCGTGCCGCGCTCGGCGATCGCCTTGGTCAGTCTGCCTGCAGCATGACCTGCAAGGGCGGCCGCCAGTTCCTGGCGCCCGGCGAAGCCGTTCCAGCTGTAGGCGGCGCTGTTCAATTGCTCTCGTGCCATGTCCGCCCGTCACGCTCGATCAGTGCTATCGAGGCCGATGGCCCCCAGGTGCCCGCCGTGTAGCCCTGCGCCTCCTGCCTGGCACTTTCCCAGGCATTCTGGATCGGGTCGATCCATTTCCACGCCGCCTCGACTTCGTCACGGCGCATGAACAGGGTCTGGTTGCCACGGATGACGTCCATGATCAGCCGCTCATAGGCGTCCGGTGCGCGGCCGTCGAAGGACTGCGCAAAACTCATGTCGAGCGAGATCTGGCGCAGCCGCATGCCGCCCGGGCCCGGATCCTTGATCATGATGAACTGCTTGACGCCTTCGTCCGGCTGCAGCCGGATGACCAGCTGGTTGGCGAAGATCGGTCCGGCGCTGTCGCCGAAGATCGAATGCGGGATCGGCTTGAATTCGATGACGATTTCCGAAACCCGCGTCGCCAGCCGTTTGCCGGTGCGGAGATAGAACGGAACGCCCGACCAGCGCCAATTGCCGATCTCGGCCTTGATGGCGACGAAGGTTTCGGTGTTGCTGTCCTTGCCGAGTTCCTCGACATAGCCTTTCACCGGTCCGCCGGCCGAAGCCCCGGCGCGATACTGCCCGCGCACCGTGTGCTTCGGCGCCTCGTTGCCGTTGATGCGCTTCAGTGCCCGCAGCACCTTCAGCTTTTCGTCGCGCACGGCGTCGGCATCCATCGACGACGGCGCTTCCATGGCGACGAGACACAAGAGCTGCAGCATATGGTTCTGCACCATGTCGCGCAGCGCGCCGGCCTTGTCGTAATAGGTGACGCGGTCCTCCAGGCCGACGGTCTCGGCCACGGTGATCTGGACATGGTCGATATGGGCTGAGTTCCACAACGGCTCGTAGAGCGCGTTGGCAAAGCGCAGCGCCATCAGGTTCTGCACCGTCTCCTTGCCGAGATAATGGTCGATGCGGAAGATCTGGCTTTCGTGGAAGTCGTCGCCGACCAGGTCGTTGAGCTTGCGTGCCGAATCGAGATCGCGGCCGATCGGCTTTTCCAGCACGATGCGCGAGTTCGGCGTGATCAGATTGTGCTCTTTCAGCTTGTGCGAGATGTCGCCGAACAGCGCCGGCGCCACCGCCAGGTAGAAGGCGCGGATGCGGTCGCTGTCGCCGATTGCCTTCTTGAGCTTGTCGAAGCCGGCGCCGCTCGTCGCATCGGCGGAGACGTAGGACAGCCGCGCCAGGAAAGTCTTCAGTTCCTTGGCGTCGATGTCGGCCGGTTTGACGTGCTCGGAGATCGCCTGTTTGGCGAAGGCCTGGAATTCTTCGTCGCTCATTTTCGAGCGCGACGTGCCGATGATGCGTGTCGGCTCCGAAAACTGATGGTCGCGCTGGCGATAATAAAGCGACGGCAGAAGCTTGCGTTCCGACAGATCGCCGGTGCCGCCGAAAATGATGAAGTCGAAAGGCTCGACGGGGATGATCTGGCTGGTCATGGTCTGTCCGCTTTGACGCCGGTCGCTGTGACGCGGCTGATATAATCTAATCGATTTAAATTTTCCAGTGCCATGGTGTCACATCTGGGTGTATGCGCCTGCCCCTTGACAGCCCGATGACCCGGAGGCTTGTCGAAGGCGCGGCTCCGGAAGCCTTCGCAGTTGCAGCATAGAGCGGGATCGACGCGAAAGCCAAAGGAGAAATCGGCTATGGACCCACATCTTTCGGCCAATCCAGTCAGAAGCCGTGGCTTTGCGCGGATGAGCGCCAATGACGTGCCCGTTGATCGTCACCAATAGTGAGCGGAAAAACATGCGTCTGGAAAACAAGGTTGCGATCATCACCGGCGCTGCGTCGGGTTTTGGCGAGGGCATCGCCAGGCGCTTTGCGCAGGAGGGCGCCAGGGTCGTTGTCGCCGACCTCAACGCCAGGGGCGCGGAACGCGTCGCCGGTGAGATCGGAGAAGCGGCGATCTGGACCCAGACCGATGTCTCGCTGCGCTCCGAATTCGACGAGATGGTCTATGCCGCCAAAAGCGCCTTCGGCCGCATCGACATCATGGTCAACAATGCCGGCTATACCCATCGCAACGGCGACATGCTCAATGTCGACGAGGACACCTTCGACCTGATAACATCAGTCAACATGAAGGCGATCTATCACGCGGCACTCGCCGTGGTGCCGATCATGGAGCGGCAGGGCGGCGGCGTCATCCTGACCACGGCCTCCACCGCGGGTCTGCGGCCGCGCCCCGGCCTCACCTGGTACAACGCGTCGAAAGGCTGGGCGATCACCGCCACCAAGTCGATGGCGGTCGAACTGGCGCCGAAGAACATCCGCGTCAACTGCCTCTGCCCGGTTGCCGGCGAGACCGGCATGCTGGAGAAATTCATGGGCGCCGACACGCCCGAAATCCGCGAGAAGTTCCGCGCATCGATCCCGCTCGGCCGGCTTTCGACGCCGCTCGACATCGCCAATGCCGCACTCTGGCTGGCCTCGGACGAAGCCGCCTTCATCACCGGCGTGGCGCTGGAGGTCGATGGCGGCCGCTGCATCTGAAAGTGCCAGGCGTCACGCGCCGGTCTTGATGTAACTCTTGTAGATCCAGCCGGTCTTGCCGTTGTAGGTGATTTGGCACCATTGCTTGCAGCTCTTCACCTGCACCGAGGTTTTGGCTGGCACCGTACCGATGGCGGCGGCATTTTTCTTCGGGCCGCTTCGCATGGTCACGGCCCTCAGGATGCGCCCTGTTCCGGCGGCTGCGGCTTTCCTTGGCTTCGCCTTGGCTTGGCTGTAATCGCCCTCTGCCGCTGGCTCTTGCGGCTGCACCGCGGGGATGGCGGCAGTTTGTGCGCCGTCGGGGTGGTTGCCCGCGGCTGCGCTGGGCGCGGCTACCTTGGCAAGTTCGGTGGCGGCATCGGTATCGGCTGCCGGCTGTGCAAATGCCGCCGCTTGCTTGTCCGCTGCCTTGGGAGCGGTCGAATCGGACGTGGTTGCGTCCTTCGGCTGGGAACCGGTCCAGCGCGGGTCATTGGCGGCAAGTGCGGGGAGGTTGGTTTGCGCGGCCGCCACGGTAGTTGGAATTGCGTCGGACTTGCGCGCCTGCGGCACGGCTGCCGCGGCGACCGCGGCCCCAATCGGGGTTATTTTCGTCGTCTTCACCGGAACCGTTGGAATGGTCTGCTCGGGGCTCGCTGCCGCTTGCCTGTCGCTGGCCGGCAATGCCAGCCACAGCGCCACGGCGGCGACGCTAAGCAACGCGGCGGTGCCGATCGCGGCGATCACCAGATGCGAGTTCGAACGGACTTCCTGCCAGAAGGACGGCCGCATGTCGTATCCGAACTGCATGGCAAAGCGCCGACGTTCCGGCGTACCGAAACTGAAGGGCTCTCTCACTCTTGCCACCTCCATAAGCGGGCCGACGTTCTTTCAGTCGGTGCCGGAAGTCCGGCGTCTGATCCGCATAGGTCCCAAAAACAACGCGGGCAGTCCCGCAACAATCCCCGAACAATCGCCCAGAACCGGCAGCTTTCGCCTGCGATTGTGGCATCAGTACGCCATTATAGGGGATTCTGCGCCTTTGCGGGAAATTGCGCAATGCGTCGCACGGGCAACAAATGTTACAATGAATATTACAATATTACATCAGGTCGGTCGGCTAGATCCTGTCCCTCAACGCAAACCAGTTGAGCGCCAGGAACAGCAGCGGCGTGCGGAAGCGTCGACCGCCGGGGAAGGGCGGGATTTTCAGATCCTCGATCAGCTTCAGCCGGTCGCGGTTGCCGGCAACGGTTTCAGCATAGAGTTTACCGAAATAGTTCGACAGCATGACGCCGTGGCCGGAATAGCCGCCGGCCGAGATCACATTGGGCATCACTTCGCGCACGAAAGGCTTTCTCGGCACCGTGATGCCGACATGGCCGCCCCAGCCATGCGTGATCTCGACATCCCCGAGCGCCGGATAGAGTTCCGCGATCTGGCGGCGGATGTGGATGTGGATATCCCGGGGATCGTTGACGCCATAGACCTCGCGTCCGCCAAACAGCAGCCGCCCGTCCTTCGATCTGCGGAAATAGCGCACGACGAAGCGGGAATCGTCGACCGCCTCGCCGCCCGGCAAAACGTTCGAGTGCGCTCCCAGAGGCACGGTCGCACCGATGAAGGAACCGATCGGCATGATGTGCGCCGCACTCACCGGCTCGAGCGCGCCGCCATAGGCGTTGACCGCTATCAGGCATTTTTGCGCCGTCACCGTCCCTCTCGGTGTCGAAACCTTGACCTTGCCGCCACTGGAAATGATGCCGGTCGACGGCGTCCCCTCGAACAGCTGCGCGCCTGCAAGCGCTGCCACCCGCGCGGTGCCGATCACCAGCTTCATCGGATGGATGTGGCCGGTGCCGGTGTCGCGCGTGCCGCCGAAATAGGCGGTCGAGCCCAACCGCTCCGCCGTCTCCCTGGCATCCATGAACGAGATATGCGGGTAGGCAAAACGGCTCGCCATGATCTCGGCATGCGCCTTGTAGTCGTCGACATAGCGGGGCTTGTGCGCCACCGAGAGCTGGCCCGGCATATAGTCGATATCGATCTGGTTGGCGGCAGTGAATTCGAGGAGATGCGCCTTGGCCTCTTCGGCAAGATCAAACAGCGCCTTGGCGCGGGCCAAGCCATACTCGGATTCCAGGTCCTCGGCCCAGGCGCGCTGGCCGGTGCCGAGCTGCCCGCCATTGCGCCCGGAGGCGCCATCGCCGAAGCGGTACGCGTCGATCAGCACGACATTGGTGCCTGCCTTGGCCAGATGCGCCGCCGCCGACAGCCCGGTGAAGCCGCCACCAATGATGACGACATCGCATGTCCGGTCGCCATCCAGTCCGGGATATTCGGGCCTCGGTCCCGCCGTGTCCTCGTACCAGGAACGGCCGGGGGAAATTGGGGATTGGTAAGGCATGATGCTCGCAGGGAGTAGGGGAATAGGGGAATAGGGGAGTAGGGGAGTAGGGCAGTAGGGCAGTAGGTCACGAGGGCAGTGGGGCTGTCGGGCAGGTGTGGTGTCTTGGTCCGGTTCTCGCGGGCGGTAGGTGTCACGTGGAGGAGTGCGGTG